>JAGHTY010000025.1 GCA_018065125.1 Candidatus Minthousia equi | reverse complement strand
GCATGTGCACTCATCTCAGATGAAATAACGCTTAGTAGGTATTGCTCTACATCTATCTGATTAATGGCTACTATCTGCTGATGCTCAATCATCAGTTTTAGTTTTCCCTGAAATGTTTGATGCTCGTGACGTTGCCAGTGAAAAGCGATACCAATCAGTACGTTATGTAACTGGAATGTAGCATCATCCTCAATAGGTGTGAATTCAAGTTCCTGATATGTTTTACCATTCCAGAAGATAGCTCCTTTCTTTAGCATTGCATGCTGCTGTCCACTAACAATGCCTTCAGCGCTTTGAAAAGAGCCCTGAAGATAAAAGCTTAGTGCTGTGGTATGTAATATACCTATGGTTACTTTTGGTTCAATCATAACAATTCTGAGAGGTTAGGGTAAGTTACTTCCTGCAGAATTTGTGCTGCTTGCAGAGGAGCCATCTTTTCGTAATCCTCGGTACGAGGAGTAACGATAAGTCCTGCCATATCCAATGCACCAGGACTTACCAATATTTGTTCATCACCTTCTTTGTAATAACAGTCGGGACGATGTTTGCTTCGAGGAATGATTGCTGTAATGGTTTGATTGAAATACTTCCAAACTAATACATTCATGTCTGGTTCCATTTCCTCTGATTTGCGAGGTAATTTGTTGTATAATGGTTCAATGTATTGCTTTGCATCTACATTCTCATCACTTATAATTAAAATGAAAGAGTATAGATAGTTGCAAATGTAGGCATTGAAACCTTCACCTTGTAGCAAGATATCGTCTTTGTTTAAGTTGCTTGCCATTTTAGGGAATTGCTGAATAAGAGGAATGTTTCCCTTTGTTCCCATCTGAAAATGTTGATGGTCGGGTGCAGATGCGCCACATCTAGGACCATTGTAGAAACAAACCATTTCAGGATATACCTTTAGCAGATTATACAGATTATGATATTCTGTGATAAACGCTTGGTCTTTATGATCCTTACATACCAAAGTATAATGCAATGGCAGGATAGGGAATGGGTTCAACAGCAAATCATAATTAGGAATTGCCTCTGCAATGGCGGCATTGAATTTCAATTGAGTAGCAGGACGGTTGCATTCACATAGGAAGCATGGTCGTTTTTTCAGTTCCTGTTTTGAAATCTTTGCATTTGTTGAACCAATTCTTGCAGGATTATGCTGCAGTTTTATAAGTTGATGTTGTGGTGTGGTGAAATGCTTGGTAGATGATTTCAACCACAAATCAAGATAATTTTTCTTGAATGGTTCTTGTGAAAGCTGTTCCTGAAGAAGTGTTTCTCCTGCAGGGTCACACCATGCTTTTCGCTGCTCCAATTCCTGGGTGCGTAGGCTGTCTTTATAGGTGTTGTTGGCATTTACTTTCTCACGACTAAGCGCTGCATCTGAATTGCCTTCCCATCGACGGCAGAGGTATAATTCTTCAAAAATACGTCCGATGCGGTAATTACGGCTGATGGCTATTCCCATGGCATAGTCCTCACCATAACTAGAGTTAGGGAATGGTAATTCTCTAACTATTGGAGTAAAGAATGCACGAGGTGCTCCTAAACCATTTATACGTAATGCATTATTTCTTCCTTTTTCTTCAGTCCATTCTGCGTGATCAATTAATCCAGGAGGCAATGTGTTTAGTTGAAAATCACACATTCTGTATGATCCAATTACCATGGCGCAATCTTCATCGTAGAACTTATCTACAATTTTCTGAAGAGTTTGAGGAGAGCTGTAAAGATCGTCACTATCTAATTGAACGGCAAATCTTCCACATTCATCATCCTGGATAGCACGATTCCAACAACCTCCAATTCCAAGGTTCTTGTCTTCTGGTATGATATGCTTTACACGAGGGTTGTTCTTGTATTTTTCCAATAGTTCTGTAGTGCCATCGGTTGAGTAGTTGTCAACTACAATTACATTATAAGGAAAAGTGGTTTCCTGCATCAATGCACTTTCAACAGCATCTGCAATGGTTCTTACACGATTTCTAACCGGTATTATAACTGTTGCTTCGTTCTTGAATGTTGGTTTACGCAAATCCAAATCCTTGAACATGCCAGCATATAATCCCTTGTTAAACTTTACGTGCAGGGCAAGGATAAAGGCGTTTTCCAATTCTATCTGGCGTTGGCGATTTCTTGGATCTACATAGTCAAACTGCTTCTCTCCTGATTTGCGAAGATCTAATTCCTTTTCGTGGTAAACAAATTCCTTAATATGACAGATGCTACCCATCAAGAATAAATGCAGTGAATACCATGCAGCAAACTGATAGTTGGTATTTGGGTATTGTTTCATGATTTGCAGATAGTTCTCTACTGCAGATTTTCGGTAAAGCAGTACTGAACCAAATTCAAAATCATCGCGTACGCTACCTGCTTGACAATCAATAAGGGGCGCCTCAACGGTAACGCCATTTTCTTCTACTGTCCTGTCAGCATAAACCATGTTAATGGAAGTGTCAAGCAACATAGGTGCCAGCATTTTCTCTACACAATCATCCTTCATTACAAGTGCCTGCTGCTTGAAATATACCAAGATGAATTCTGCATCACACTTGTTTACAATTTCCTGTAAACAGGCAGTAGAGAAAGGGGCTTGCGTAGGTGTATAAATGGCAGAAACTCTCTGCTGAGTGTTTAGCGAGTTTGCTGTTATATTGTCGTTGGTAGCGATGAAACAATCTACCATATTTTGTTTGCTCATTCTTTATATTTACTAAATCTTGATAAAATTAATTGCAAATATAACTAAACATTCCCTTATAAAGCGGTTTATTCGTGCTTTTTTTGTAATTTTGTGCGGTATTTAAGAAGAATTATTGAATTATGGAGAAAAGGTTCCTTTTGGGAATGACATTGAACGAAATTTCAAATGCTGTAAAGGATTTGAAGATGCCTGGTTTTACTGCCAAGCAGATTGCTCAATGGATTTATGGCAAGAAGGTTCGTAGTATTGACGAGATGACAAACCTCTCTGTAAAGAACCGTGAGTTGCTGAAGGAATCCTTTGAAATTGGTTGTTCCGTGCCTGTGGAAAAAATGTCCTCTGTGGATGGAACAAATAAATACCTCTTTCGTACACCCGAGGGAAATTACATAGAAAGTGTTTTCATTCCTGATGATGATCGTGCTACACTTTGTGTTTCGTCTCAGGTTGGTTGCAAGATGAATTGCAAGTTCTGTATGACAGGAAAGCAAGGATTCAGTGGTAACCTTTCTGTTACTGATATCCTTAATCAGCTATACTCATTGCCAGAGCGTGAACGTCTTACCAATGTGGTATTCATGGGTCAGGGTGAACCTTTCGACAACTTGGATAACGTGTTGAAGGCAACTCAAATCCTTACTGCTGACTATGGCTATCAGTGGAGTCCTAAACGTATTACCGTTTCCTCTGTTGGCTTAAGAAAAGGATTGGAGCGTTTCCTAAATGAAAGTGACTGTCATCTTGCAATTAGTTTGCATTGCCCTATACCATCTTTGCGACTGGAGTTGATGCCTGCAGAAAAGGCGTTCCCAATAAAGGAGATTGTAGAAACCTTGCGCCAATATGATTTCTCGCATCAAAGGCGCTTGTCGTTTGAATACATCTGTTTTGGTGGATTGAATGATTCATTGGTGTATGCAAAGGAATTGCTGAAGCTTTTGAAGGGTTTGGAGTGTAGAGTGAACTTGATTCGTTTCCATCAGATTCCAAATGTGGACTTAAAAGGATCAGACATGGATAAGATGGTAGCTTTCAGGGATTATATGACACAGCATGGCGTGTTTACAACCATACGTGCATCGAGAGGAGAAGATATTTATGCTGCTTGTGGCTTGTTAAGTACTGCCAAGCAGCAAGGAATAGAAATATAATTGGATATGAAAAAATATTTAGGAATAATTTGTCTGGTGATAATTGCACTCACTGGCTGCAAGAAAGGTAGTAAGATTGAACAATTTGTAATGCCTGTCTCAAGTGGTAGGCCTTACGAAATGTTGGTAGTCATCGACAAGGCAATGTATGAGCGTCCAGCAGGTCAAGTATTGAAGGAAGTATTGATAAGTGATGTCCCAGGCTTGCCACAACCTGAGCCTCAGTTTCGTATAAGCACATGCCCTCCTTCTGGCTTTGACCGTACCTTTAAGATTTTCCGTAATATCATTGTTGTGGATGTAGATGAACATCGTTATACACAGACAAAACTGAAGTATAACAGAGATGTTAATTCTACTCCTCAGATGATACTTACCATACAGTCACCATCCGAATCAGAGTTTTCTGACTATGTTTACAATCATGGCGATCAGATCATCAATTTCTTTGTCCGCACAGAGTTGAATCGTGAAATCGTTCGTTTGGAGAAGGATCATTCAAATGAAGTAGACTTGATGGCAAATAAAATGTTTGGATGCAACATTTGGGCTCCTTCTGACATTACTGCCATTAAGGAAGGAGAAAACTTTTTCTGGGCTTCTTCTCCTACATCTAATTCTCTGAACCTCTGTATGTATTCATATCCTTATACTCGTAGCGACATCTTTACTGATGAGTATTTCGTGCAGAAGCGTGATTCTGTCATGAAAAGAAACATCCCAGGCGAAAGAGATAGCATGTGGATGGCAACACAATTCTATAGAGGAAAGTATCTGGTTGAAAGCAAGCACATTGCTGTACAGAATACCTTTACTCAGGAAGTTCGAGGATTGTGGGAAATGACAAAAGATAATATGGGTGGACCTTTTATCTCACACGTAAGAGTTGACACAGTTAATCATAAGGTAATAGTTGCAGAAGGCTTTGTTTATCTTCCTAACAAGCCTAAGAAGCGTGATTTGATGCGCAAGCTTGAATCATCACTTTACACTTTGCTTTTACCAGGTGAGAAACGTGCTACCGAAGAAGAACAAATTGAAGAATAATTTAACTTAATATACATGGATAGAAAATTAAGAGTAGGTATTACTCACGGAGATATTAATGGCGTAGGTTACGAAGTAATCCTGAAAACCTTCGAGGATACAGGTATGTTTGAACTTTGTACGCCAATATTATATGGATCGCCAAAGGTGGCTACATACCAGAAGAAGGCATTGGAGTTACAGACAGGGTTTCAGGTAATCAATCATGCAAGTCAGGCACAGGATGGTCGTTTGAACCTTATCAGTTGCTTTGATGAAGAAGTAAAGATTGAATTTGGAGTTCCTTCAATCGAATCTGGTACTGCAGCATTGCTTTCTTTGGAGCGTGCCTTGGCAGATTATGAAGAAGGTTTGTTTGATGTGTTGGTAACTGCTCCAATTAACAAGCATACTATTCAGAGTGAAACTTTCCATTTCCCTGGCCATACAGAGTACATTGAAGAAAAGGTAGGTGAGGGACAGCAGGCTTTGATGATTCTGATGCAAGACACTTTGCGTGTAGCATTAGTAACAACCCATATTCCAATCAAGGATATTTCACAGACAATTACCAAGGACTTGATCAAGGAAAAGGCGACAATCTTGTTCAATACATTGAAGCAAGATTTCAGTATTAATAATCCTCGTATTGCAGTATTGTCATTGAATCCTCATGCTGGTGACAATTGCTTGATTGGCATGGAGGAACATGATAAGATTATTCCTGCAATTCAGGAACTGACAGCAGAAGGTGTTCAGTGCTTTGGCCCTTATCCTGCAGATGGTTTCTTTGGTTCTGGCAGCTACACACATTTCGATGGTATTTTGGCTATGTATCACGATCAGGGATTGGCACCTTTCAAGGCTTTGGCTATGGATGCAGGTGTAAATTATACTGCAGGTTTGCCAATCATCCGTACTTCTCCTGCTCATGGAACAGCATATGACATAGCAGGAAAGGGCATAGCAAATGAAGCATCTTTCCGTCAGGCAATTTATTCTGCTATTGATATTTATCGCAATCGTGTAAATGATGAATATGCACATAGAAATCCTTTGCACAAGCTTTATCATGAACGCAGAGACGATAGTGATAAACTGAAGTTAGATCAGGAGGCATAAGCATGAAATTTGCGATAATATCTGCAGGAGAGGGTTCTCGTTTAGCTCAAGAGGGGGTTGAGTTGCCAAAGCCATTGGTGAAAATCAATGGTGAAGCAATGATTGATCGTTTAATACGTATCTTTACCCAACAAGGTGCAGAGGAGATTGTTGTCATTGTGAATTGTCTTCACCCTCAAACAAAGGAACATTTGGATAAGCTTAAAACAGATGTACCATTGCGTGTAGTGCAGAAAACTACTCCTAGCAGTATGCATAGCTTCTTTGAATTGAGTCCTTATTTAGAAGGAGAGAAATTCTGTTTAACTACAGTTGATACAATCTTCAGAGAGGATGATTTTGCAAAGTATATTCAGGCTTTCAAGGATGCTGATAATGATGGATTGATGGCGGTAACTGACTACATAGATGATGAAAAGCCTTTGTATGTAGATACCGATGTAAACATGAATATCCAAGGTTTCCTTGATGCAAACACAAATAACTGCAAGTATATTTCAGGCGGTATTTATTGTCTTGGTCCTAAGTCGATTGATACCTTAAGAGGATGCATGGAAAAGGGTATGGCTAGAATGCGAAACTTCCAGCGTCAGTTGGTAGCGGATGGCTTAAAACTGAATGCATACAATTTCGGAAAGATTTTGGATGTGGATCATGCCGGAGATATCATAAAGGCAGAATTGTTTTTATCTGATAAAGAATGAAGGCATTAGGAGTTTATCGCAGTAGTATATATTCTCCCAATTCGGTTGAAAAGGATAAAAGAATCCTTGATGCTGTGGCAGAAGGATTAAAAAATAAGGATTTTGCTGTTGATGTTATTTCAGAAGATGAATTATACGATGAAATGCATTACGATGTTGTTTTCTCAATGGCACGCAGTGAAGGAGCAATTCAGATTTTGTCATCCTTTGCAAAGAATGGAGCATTAGTGATAAACTCTGCTATAGGCTTACAAAATAGCGAAAGAGGGAAACAAACTAAGGAATTTCAAAGATTAGGCACTCCTATGCCAAAATCAGAGGTAATAGATTATTTAGATGCAGTTCAATCAACATTGCAGTTTCCTTTATGGTTAAAAAGGGCAGATGCTTGTGCGCAAGTAAAAGATGATGTGTGCTTTGTGCAGACAAGCGAAGAGTTGACAAATGCCTTGCAAGGATTTAAGGAACGCAATATTTCATCTGCAGTTCTGTCAGAGCATGTTGTAGGTGATTTGGTTAAGTTTTATGGTGTGGCAGGTACAGATTTCTTCAGCTGGTCATACCCAGATATTAAAAAAACAAAATTCGGTCTTGAAGAACGAAATGGTGTACCAAAAGGATTTTCTTTTGATGAAAGAAAGTTGAAAGAAGTTGCAGATGTTGCTGCCAAATCTTTGGATATTATGGTTTATGGTGGTGATTGCATTATTCTGGAGAATGGTGAATTCAAGATTATAGACTTTAACGATTGGCCAAGTTTTTCACAATGTTGTGATGAGGCTGCCAAAGCAATTATAGAATGTATATTTAAGTTATATGAGCGATAATAATAAAGGTATTAATTCAACCTTGAAATCTTCTGATACAGAAGAAACTTTGGATATTTATTTTACTCGTCCGATAGGATATGCATGGGCATTGTTTTTCAATAAATTCAATGTTCATCCTAATGTCGTAACAATCCTTTCTATCATTTTAGGTGCAGCAGCAGGTGTAATGTTCTATTATACTGATCTATGGCATAATATAGCTGGTGTTCTTTTGCTGATGTGGGCAAATTTCTACGATAGTTGCGATGGTCAGTTGGCTAGAATGACAGGAAAGAAAACCCTATGGGGAAGAATCTTGGATGGATTTGCAGGAGATGTTTGGTTCTTTTCAATCTATTTGGCAATAATTCTACGATTGTGGAATCAGAACATTCCATTTACAGATACCCCTTGGACATTCTGGATTTTGATTGTTGCTGCTTTTTCTGGTTTTATTTGCCATGGAAGACAATGTGCTTTGGCAGATTATTACCGTAATATTCACCTATTCTTCTTGAAAGGAAAGCAAGGTAGTGAATTGGATAATTTCAAACAGCAACGTGAAAAATTTCATGCCTTATCATGGAAAACTGATTTGTGGCAAAAGGCATTCCTTTTCTTTTATGGCAACTACACACATGGACAAGAAAAACAAACTCCTCAATTTCAGCGTTTCTTTGCTAAGTTGAAACAAGTATATGGTGATGATATTCCACAGGAATTCCGCGATAGGTTTCGTGCACAAAGCAAACCATTGATGCCATTTACTAATATCCTTACTTTTAATACAAGAGCAATTGCATTGTATATAAGTTGTTTGATTGATATGCCTTACTTGTATTTTCTGTTTGAAATCATAGTAATGACTTCACTTTATATTTACATGCGCAATCGTCACGAAAAAATGTGTGCAAAATTCTACGATGAACTATGAAGAACAAATACCGTAATATATTCTTCCTGTTTGGTTTGATTGCCATAGCAATAATGCTGTGGAAGTTCGATATGTCGTGGGATGAACTATGGTCAAATCTTAGCAAGGCCGGAATTTGGTTTCCTGCTGTAGTTATATTGTGGGTGTTTATCTACATGATGAATGCTTTATCATGGTTTTGCATCATCAATGATGGTGAAAATAAGAGTAAGGTTCCTTATTGGAAGGTATATAAGTTTACCATTACAGGCTTTGCATTGAATTATACTACTCCCGTTGGATTAATGGGTGGAGAACCATATCGTATCATGGAATTGTCTCCTTATGTGGGAACAGCAAAAGCTACATCTTCTGTGATTCTATATGTTATGATGCACATCTTCTCACATTTCTGCTTTTGGATTATGAGCTTGGTGCTATTTCTTTGCTTGTATTTTGATAAGATAAATGCAATGACAGGTATATTACTCGCAATCATTGGATTTGTATGCTTCATTGCTGTATATTTCTTTATGAAAGGATATAAGAATGGATTGGCAATGAAAGGATTGCGTATTTTAACTCATCTTCCATTCATTAAGAATTGGGCTAAAAAGTTCATAGAAAATAAACGTGAATCAATAGAAAAGGTAGATCAGCAAATTGCAGATCTTCATAAGCAACGTAAAGTTACATTCTATACTTCATTAGGATTGGAATTTGGAGCGCGTGTTGTAGGATGCGTTGAAATTTATTTCATTCTCCTAATATTTACATCAGATGTTAGTTTCTTAGATTGTATATTGATTCAGGCATTCTCTTCATTATTTGCCAATGCACTATTCTTTTCACCTATGCAGTTGGGCGCTCGTGAAGGTGGATTGGCAATCATTACAAGTGAGTTGTCTATGAAGAGTGCATTTGGTGTAACAACTGGTTTGATTACACGTGTACGTGAGTTGATTTGGATTGTAATTGGCATGGCACTGATGAAAGTGGGTAACGGAAGGAAAAACTAAACATGGATACAAATCTAAAGAATATTAAAGGGGTAATCTTTGATTACGGTGGTACGATCGATACCAATAGTGTTCATTGGGCAGAAGTATTATGGAGTGCCTATGAAAAAAGTGAAGTACCTGTTACCAAAGAACAATTTAGAGAGGCTTATGTTTATGGTGAACGTACATTAGCAAAGTTTCCATTGGTAAAACCATGCGACAACTTTCTTCAGGTACTTAGAATAAAGTTACATGTAGAAATTGCTAGATTGGTAGAATTAAAGTATCTGAATGCTGATGCTGCACAGCAGAATGTTTATGCAGAAAACATTGCCAATATTTGCTATAATCATGTGTTGGACGTATTGAAAGTTACTCGTTCTGTTGTAGATCAGTTATCAAAAAAATACAAACTGGTATTGGTATCTAATTTTTATGGTAATGTAGAAACTGTTCTAAAAGATTTCGGTCTTTATGATTACTTTTCAGAGATTGTTGAATCTTCGGTAGTTGGTGTTCGTAAACCCGATCCTGCTATATATAAATTAGGTGTTGATGCTATGGGTGATGCAGCAAACCAAATTATGGTTATTGGCGATTCTTATGGTAAGGATATGGTTCCTGCTAAGAAAGTTGGATGTATTACTACATGGTTAAGTGGTCCTGCATGGGCACCAGAAGAAATTGATGAAGCAAATATCGATATTACCATCCATTCTTTGGATGAAATACTTGAATATTTGTTATAATATTACCAAAAGAATGTTCTAAATGTCCTTACATAGCGTTGTTTGTCATTTAGTTGTTTTGTACAAAAGAAATAATATATAACTTTGCACTGAATTTAGTGTTTTTAAGGTATTTAGTTTTTATAGGATGATTGTTAATATTCAGAGATATACTCTATTCTTGTGTTTTTTCTTTTTAGCAACTGTTGTTTCATTTGCTCAGAAAGTATCTGGTAAGGTTACTGATAAGTCTACAGGTGAACCTGTACCTTATATGAATGTTTACTACGATGGAAAAGGCATTGGTACAACTACCGATATGAATGGACATTACTCTATCGAAACACGAGCTGGTTTAACCAAACTTACTTTTTCATTTGTAGGATATAAAACACAGGTTGTTACCGTTATTCCAGGAAGAAATCAAACAATTGATATTATTGCTGATCCTGATGATAATCAGATAGCAGAGGTAACAGTTAAACCTAAACGTGAAAAGTATTCACGTAAGAACAATCCTGCGGTAGAACTGATGAAAAAAGTTATTGCTGCAAAGAAAGTGAATGATTTATCAAAGCATGATTTCTATAGATATGATAGATACCAAAAGTTGACATTATCCTTGAACGACCTAAAACCAGAGAATTTGGAAGATGGTATGTTCAAGAAAATGCCTTTCTTGAAGAATCAGATAGAAATCTGCCCAGAAACTCAGAAGATAATTCTACCGGTTTCTGTAGATGAAACTGTTTCGATGCAGGTTTTCAGAAAGAACCCAAAATCTGAAAAGTCTATTATTAAAGGTAAAAATACTACAGGTGTAAATGAGATATTTAATACTGGTGACATTTTGAATACCGTTTTGCAGGATGTGTTCAGTGATGTGAATATCTACGATGACCAAGTGCGTTTGTTGCAATATCCATTCACAAGTCCTATCGCCTCTAGTGGAGCAATTTCTTTTTATCGCTACTACATTCAGGATACGATTTATGTAGAAAAAGACAAGTGTTTCCACTTGGCATTTGTACCAAATAATCCTCAGGATTTTGGTTTTAGCGGACATATTTATATCAAGGCAGATTCTACCTATCAGGTAAAGAAATGTAATCTTACCATACCAAAGAAATCAGATGTTAATTTTGTTGAGAATCTACAGATTGTTCAGGAATTTGAGCAACTACCAACAGGAGAAAATGTCTTGATGGTAGATGATATGATTGCAGAGATTCTGTTTGCCAAGATTTTCAATAAATTCCAGGTA
This sequence comes from Candidatus Minthousia equi, assembly GCA_018065125.1. Taxonomy (GTDB): domain Bacteria; phylum Bacteroidota; class Bacteroidia; order Bacteroidales; family Bacteroidaceae; genus Minthousia; species Minthousia equi. Next base: position 8,943 of record JAGHTY010000025.1, on the reverse strand, counting down.
AGACGTTCGACAAGGTACAAGGATTTTGCCTTCGAAGAACTTCCAAAAGCTTTGTTTAAGGGCAAAGGAAAGGAGATTCATGAAGCCGATGCAATGATGCGCGATGAAGATTTCTGGAACGAATACCGACAAGTAGAACTGACGCAAAGTGAAAGCAACATGGACGACTTCATCAGCAGATTAGAGAAGATGAAGGGTTTTAAATATGTTGTATTTGGCTTAAAGGCTTTGGTAGAGAACTTTGTCGAAACTTCTGCAAAGAACAGCAAAGTGGATATAGGCCCTATCAATACAATGATTGGTTCTAATCAGTTTGAAGGATTCCGTACACGTTTCAGTGCACAAACAACTGCCAATTTGAACAAACATCTTTTCTTTAAAGGGTACGGTGCGTATGGCTTTAAAGATAAGAAATTTAAATACCTGGCCGAAGCAGAATACTCTTTTGATCCAAAGGGTTATCTTCCACGAGAGTTTCCACGCCACTCAATTGCTGTAGGAACACAGTTTGATATTGTATCACCTGTGGATAAGTTCATGAAGACAGATAAGGATAATGTGTTTACTGCCTTCAAGACAACTAAGGTTGACCAGATGATGTATCAGCATAAATATTATGCAAAGTACATTCAGGAGTTTGAAAATGGATACAGCCATTATCTCGAGGTAAAAAATACAAAGGATGAACCTATAGGTTCTTTGTTCTACAAGAAACTAAATACAGGTGAACTAGTTAAGAGCGTTACCAATACGGAATTGTCTATCGGTATGCGATTTGCTCCTGGCGAAACATTCATCAATACCAAGCAAAGACGTTTGCCTATTAATCTTGATGCCCCTGTGATTACATTAAACCATACGTTTGGTATAAAGGGTATGTTTGGAAGCGACTATAATTATAATTTTACTGAAGTCGGTATATTCAAGCGTTTGTGGTTGCGCTCTTGGGGTAAGATTGACGCCTATTTAAAGGGTGGTATTCAGTGGAATAAGGTTCCTTTCCCATTATTGATTATGCCAGCAGCTAACCTTTCATATATTATTCAGTACGAAACGTTCAATCTGATTAATAATATGGAGTTCTTAAATGATAGATACGCTTCATTAGATGTTTCTTGGGATTTGAACGGCAAGATCTTTAATAGAATTCCATTGCTTAAGAAACTGAAATGGCGTGAATATCTTGGTGTAAAGGTTCTTTGGGGTGCATTGACGGATAAGAATAATCCATTCCTAGAGAAAAACAAGAATGATGATGTTCTGTTTGATTTCCCAATGCGTGATGGCGTATATACAAGTCATGTTATGAATAAGAACGAACCATATGTAGAAATCTGTGCAGGTGTTCATAACATCTTCAAATTACTGCATGTGGAGTATGTTCGAAGATTGAATTATCTTAACCATCCATATATTAATAAGGATGGTATCCGATTTATGCTAAGAATGACATTCTAAATAAAACAGGCATCTGATTTACTCGGATGCCTGCTTGTTTATAGAATCAATATAACTTAAGACCTCTTCTCGTCCTAACTTATTCTCACTACTGGTGATAAAGTGAGGTGGGAGAGTTTCCCATTCCTCCTGCAATTTTGAAAGATAATTCTTTATGTTGCTGTTGAGTTTACTGTAGCTTAGTTTGTCTGCTTTGGTAAATACAATTGCAAAAGGAACGCCGTTTTCACCCAGCCATTGAATAAATTCCATGTCAATCTTTTGTGGTTCATGTCTAGAATCAATCAATAGGAACAAACAAACCATTTGCTCACGATTAAGGATGTAGCCTTCTATCATATCCTTGATTTGCATCTGTACCTTGCGGCTTCTTTGTGCATATCCATAGCCAGGTAAATCCACAAGATACCATTCGTCATTGATTAGGAAATGATTTATTAGTAGTGTTTTGCCAGGAGTAGCCGATGTCATTGCTAATTTCTTTCGGTTTGTCAGCATGTTTATCAAGCTTGATTTTCCTACATTTGAACGACCAATAAAGGCATATTCATAAAGATTTCCCTCAGGGCATTTGCGAAAATCTGCGTTGCTGATAGTAAATACGGCACTTTTTATGTCCATTTTGTTCACATTTCAATTCTATTATACCAATTTGTATGTGCAAAAGTAATCTTTTTTGATTTAAATTACTAATTTTGTGCATTGTTTTATACTATCGAGATTTAATATATGAGTCAGAATAATTCTAAATCATTGGTTGGAAAAGGTTATCTTTTCCCATTTATATTGGTAACATCGTTATTCTTTTTGTGGGGATTTGCACGTGCAATTCTGGATGTGTTAAACAAGCATTTCCAAACAGAGTTGGACATTTCTATTTCACAAAGTGCAATGATTCAGGTAACAACCTATCTTTGTTATTTCCTGATGGCAATTCCTGCAGGAATGTTTATCAACAGATATGGATATAGAAAAGGTGTGGTTTTAGGATTATTGCTTTTTGCTGCAGGATCATTATTGTTTATTCCTGGCAATACCTTTGTGGCATATCTTGGTGCCTTGGCAGTTATTGGATGTGGCTTGACTTTCCTTGAAACTGCAGCTAACCCTTATGCTACTGAGTTGGGACCTAAGGAAACATCTACAAGCAGATTAAATTTATCTCAGTCATTCAATGGTTTAGGTAGTATTTTTGCTCCACTGATTTTAGGTAATTATCTTTTCAGCGATGGGGGAGATGTTACTTTACCATACACCATTATGGGTATTATGGTATTCATTGTTGCATTGATATTTTCAAAGGTGAAATTGCCAGAAATTGTTCATGAGGAGAATGATACTATTCAGGAAAATACGCCAAAGAATCCTTTCAAGCAATTATTCTCTAATTCATTCTTTGTATTAGGTTTGATTGCCTTGCTGTCATACGAAGTAAGTGAAATCTCTATCAACAGCTACTTCATTAACTTTACAACAGGAATGGGATGGCTAAACAATATTGAAGCAAGCAATATCCTTGCATTGGCATTGGCATTCTTTATGATTGGCAGATTCCTTGGTAGTTGGATAATGTGCAAGATCAAGGCCGAGATGGTAATGCTAGTATGTGCTACAGGTAGTGTTATCTGTATGATATTGGTGCTGCTAAATATTCAGCCATTGTCTATAGTCGGATTGATTGGTAACTATGTGTTCGAGGCAATTATGTTTCCAACAATCTTTGCCTTAACATTAAAGGGATTGGGAAATCTTACCAAGACAGCTTCTTCTATTTTGATGATGACTCCAATTGGCGGATGTGGATTCCTTTTGATGTCATACATTGCTGATGCCACAAGTTTGGTATTGCCATTTGCAATACCTTTAGCAGGATTCATCTTGGTTTGGATTTTCAGTTTCTCTGCATTACATCGTTCAACGGTGAGAAAATCGTAAGATTTCCACGAATTACACTAAAAATTTGTAGAATAAATACTATAAGTAGGGATTAAACATCTTCTCGTCCTTGATATTAGTTTTAGGACCATGTCCTGAGTAAACAATTGTTTCCTCGGGTAGTAGCAAAATTTTCCCGGTGAGGGAATTAATCAAGTCATTAAAGCTGCCACCTGGAAGATCGGTTCTTCCGATGCTTTGACAGAAGAGAGAATCTCCACTAAAAAGTACATTATCCTTCTCGCAATAGAAACAGATTCCTCCGGGGGTATGACCTGGTGTAGCAATCACTTTCAACTCATGTGACCCAAAGGTAATAACATCCCCTTCATCAAGATCCTTGGCAATAATGGCATTGAATGGGGTAGAAGGCATCATACCCATAAATTGCTTAATCTGTCCATTCACGTCATTGTAAAGATACTGATCACGTGTACTAGCTTCGGTGTTCAAACCATATTTATCGTGAATATACTGATTTCCCCAAACATGATCAAAATGTAAGTGTGTGTTCAGTAAGTGAACTGGTTTTAAACCATTGTCCTTGATGTATTTGTCAATTGCCAAGAAATCCTGCTCGTAGAAAGCACCACAGTCAATGATGACACATTCTAATGTTTCATCACTCACAATATAGCAGTTCTCTTGCAATGGATTAACGGGAAAGAGTTGAATTTTCAGCATATTATACAATTGGTACGTAAACTACCTTTTTTGTTTCGAAATATTCTTCTGAGAAATAATCGCTCAATGCAGTTTCTTCTACAAGACCTTTCACAGCACTCCGTTCTTTCTCCAATTCGCCACCTTTTAAGCAGATAAGTCCGTTTGGTAAACCATTCTTCTGTTCTTTGGAAATATTCTTTCTAATTATTTTCAATAAATCTGCCAGAGGCATTACTGCACGACTTACCACAAAATCAAACTTCTGCTTTTCTTCCTCAGCACGACAATGGCGGAAGGTAACATTCTTCAAACCGATGGCTGTGGCAATTTCTGTTGCAACACGTACTTTTTTCCCAATGCTATCTACCAAATGAAATTGACATTCTGGGAACATGATTGCCAATGGAATGCCTGGGAAACCACCTCCTGTACCTAAATCCATGATTTTGGTTCCTGGCTTAAAGTTTATGATTTCAGCAATACCCAGCGAGTGAAGTACATGATGTTCGTACAAGTTCTGAATATCTTTTCTTGAAATCACGTTAATCTTTGAATTCCAATCGGTATAAAGGTCATAGAGAGCAGCGAATTGTGTTCGCTGCTCTTCTGTTAGATTATTGAAGTATTTAGTAATTATTTCCATACTTAATTAAAGGGTAACGCCATTCTTAAAGATAGCGATTTCTCTGTATCCTTTCTTTTCATTGTTTACCAATTCACCACTGGCAACACTAATTACATAGTCGATGAATCGTTTTGCAACTACATCCATTGGTTCGTTCTCTACCAAGACACCTGCATTGAAATCAATCCATTTTGGCTTGTTCTTGTAAAGATTAGTGTTTGTTGAAATCTTCATGGTAGGAACATATGTGCCAAATGGGGTTCCTCTACCTGTTGTAAACAATACCATATGGCAACCACAAGATGCTAATGCTGTAGATGCTACCAAGTCGTTTCCTGGAGCAGAAAGTAGGTTCAAACCCTTTACACTTAAACGCTCACCATATTCCATGACACCTTGAACCAAACTTTTTCCACACTTCTGAGTACATCCCAAAGCCTTTTCTTCAAGAGTTGAAATACCACCTGCCTTGTTTCCTGGAGATGGGTTTTCACCTACTGGTTCACCATGGCTTAGGAAATATTGCTTGAAGTTATTAATAAGGCTAACTGTCTGGTCAAATAGTTCTGTTGTTGCACAACGGTTCATCAAGATGGTTTCTGCACCAAACATTTCAGGTACTTCTGTCAATACAGTTGTACCACCTTGTGCAACAAGGTAATCAGAAAGCACACCTAGCAATGGATTGGCAGTAATGCCAGAGAATCCATCAGAACCTCCACATTTCAAGCCAATTCTTAATTCGCTTAAAGGAACATCTTCGCGCTTGTCTTCCTTGGCAATGGCATAGAGTTCACGAAGAATCTTTATGCCTTCTTCTACTTCATCACCCTCAATTTTCTGAGTTGTCATGAAGCGAACACGCTCTTCATCGTATTCTCCGATGAATTCCTTGAAAACATCTGGCTGATTGTTTTCACATCCCAAGCTTACTACAAATACGGCACCTGCATTAGGATGCTTTACCATATCTCGAAGAATCTTCTTTGTGTTTTCGTGGTCATCACCTAACTGACTACAACCGTAATTGTGTGGGAAAGCAACAATTGCATCTACACCTTCTCCACCATTTGTCTCAGCCTTCAGTTTATCGCAAAGCTGATTAACAACACCATTCACACATCCAACAGTAGGGATGATCCATATTTCATTTCTTACACCTACATCTCCATTCTTGCGACGATAACCCTTGAATGTTAGGTTGTCATTAGGAATATCCAGCTTTACATCAACAGGATTGTAAGTATAATCCAGCAAACCTGCCAGATTTGTCTTGATTTGATTCTCATTTATAAAGTCGCCCTGATGTAAGTCACATTTTGCATGACCGATAGGGTAACCATACTTGATGATGTTTTCACCTTCTTTAAGGTCGGTCAAAAGTACCTTGTGACCAGCAGGAACATCAGAGTTTGTGGTTAGCGTAATGTTGTCAACAGTAATAACTTCTCCTTTTGCTAAAGGAGAAATAGCAACTACAACATTATCCGCAGGGTTGATTTTTAAATACTTAGAGTGCATGTAGTTATATTATTAATTAGTTTTGTTATAGAATTCGATATTTTCGGCGGTAAGCAATTCAATAGGAACGTAGTTATAACGCATTACCTCTTTCTTTAAGATTAGGTAATCAATGAGAATTTGCACGCTACCATATCCTTGTTTCCATGGATGCTGAGCAATCAAGAAATCCACAAATCCATTACGGAGGCATTCGTTGTTTCTTTCCAAATGATCGTAACCCATTAGACGGAAATCTTTCTTGTGGCGTTTTTCAAGGTATTCGCCAATACCAAATACCTTTGAATTGAAACAGATTCCACAATGCATGTTCTTATGCTCGGCAAAGAACTTATCCATAATATCAAACTGACGGCCAAAATTCTTGGCAGGCAATTCAAGTGTGTGTATAATGGTATCCTTATGGTGCTCTTTCATATATTGCAAGAATCCTTCTTCTCTTTCCAACTGCTGATTTGAACCAACGTGACCTGATACTACCTGACGGAAAATACCAACTTCACTGTTAGGCGCAAGTAACTTTAGCATTCTAGCAGCAAAGTAACCGCTCTTCTGTGAATTCTGTGCCCAAAAGGATAGGGGATGCAACTCTGGAATATTTGAGTCGATGAATACAAAAGGAATTTCTTTTTCGTGCAATTGCTCGGTGAACTGAGAAGTAACCTCAACCTTTGTTGGGTTGATGATAACACCATCAAATTCTCTTTGCTGCATCTGTTCTGCTGCCTTCAGAAATGACTGGCTGTCAAAAGGGTCGTAATAAAAGATCTCTACACTGATGTTAAAGTCGTTAAACTTGCTTTGTGCACGCATTACGCCTTTCTCAACCTCTGTCCAATATTCACCAGGTTTGTGCTGTGGAAACAGACAGAAGAATTTATAGTATTTGTTTGATGCCAATGCGCTGGCATACATATTAGGTTGGTAATCAATTCTCTTTAATACCTCTTCTACCTTAATTCTGGATTTTTCAGAAACATTAGGGCGACCATGTAAAACACGGTCAACAGTGCCCACCGACACTCCTGCCTTTTCTGCAATATCCTTGATTCTGATTCTTCCCTGCTGTATTTCTTCTTGCATTTTTTTATTAGTTTTTATGGTTTTATGCTAAACCCCCATTACCTTAAAATTATTTTGGAGCGAATTTACTCATAATATTTTGATTATACCTTATATAATAGTATTTATTTCACAAAACTAAAAAATCTTGTCTAAATTCTTGCGTATTTCATAAAACAAATGTACCTTTGTGTCCGAACACGAAAATGTGTGTAAGGTCTAAAAATAATAATAATAAATAAATTTAAACACACTCAAGAAAAATGGGAAAGATAGTAACTTTAGGCGAAATCATGTTGCGCTTATCGCCAAATGGTAACGATCGTTTTATTCAGACAGACATCTTCAGAATCATCCCTGGTGGTGGTGAGGCAAATGTTGCAATTAGTTGTGCTAACTATGGTCACGATGCATATTTGGTAACTAAGTTGCCTGCTCATGAAATTGGTCAGATTGCAGTAAACTCACTTCGTCGTTATGGTGTAAATACAAAGTACATTACCCGTGGTGGTGACCGTATCGGTTTGTATTATTGCGAAACTGGTGCTTCAATGCGTCCTTCTAAGGTTATCTATGATCGTGCAAATTCTGCAATTGCCGAGGCAAATCCAGAGGATTTTGATTTCGATGCAATCATGGAAGGTGCAGATTGGTTCCATTGGAGTGGTATTACCCCTGCAATCTCAGATAAGGCAGCAGAATTGACTAAGTTGGCATGCGAGGCAGCAAAGCGTCATGGTGTAACTGTTTCTGTTGACTTGAACTTCCGTAAGAAATTGTGGACAAGCGAGAAAGCTATCTCTATCATGCGTCCTTTGATGCAATATGTAGATGTTTGTATCGGTAATGAAGAAGATGCAGAACTTTGCCTTGGCTTCAAGCCAGATGCTAATGTAGAAGGTGGTGAAACCAATGCTGCAGGTTACGAGGGTATCTTCAAGCAGATGAAGGAAGAGTTTGGTTTCAAGTATGTTGTTTCTACTTTGCGTGAAAGCTATAGCGCTACTTTTAATGGTTGGAAGGCATTGATTTATAATGGTGAAGAATTCTATCAGTCAAAGCGCTATGAGATTAATCCTATCATCGACCGTGTTGGTGGTGGTGATTCTTTCTCTGGTGGTTTGATTCATGGTTTGCTTACCAAGCCTAATCAGGGTGAGGCACTTGAGTTTGCTGTTGCAGCTTCTGCATTGAAACACACTATCAATGGTGACTATAACTTAGTTTCTGAGGCTGAAGTAGAGGCATTGGCTGGTGGAAATGCTAATGGTCGTGTTCAGCGTTAATCTTAAGAAAAAGAAAATGGCAAAATTTGATAAATTGGCAGTAATGGCCAAGATTGGTGATACAGGTATGGTTCCTGTATTCTACCATAAGGATTTGGATGTTTGCAAGAATGTTGTAAAGGCTTGCTACGAAGGTGGTGTTCGTGCTTTCGAGTTTACTAATCGTGGTGATTTTGCACACGAAATCTTCGGCGAATTGGTAAAATGGGCTGATAAGGAATGCCCAGAATAGGCATTAGGTATTGGTTCTGTAGTAGATGCTCCTACAGCATAATTTTATATTCAGTTGGGTGCCAATTTCGTTGTTGGTCATTTGTTCAACCCAGAAATTGCTACTGTTTTTAACCGTCGTTTGGTTCCTTATTGCCATGGTTGTGGTACAGTTATAGG
>JAGHTY010000021.1 GCA_018065125.1 Candidatus Minthousia equi | reverse complement strand
ATAATGTACTTAGAATGAAAAAAATATTGTATTTAGTGGCTTTATTGCCATCGTTTGTTTATGCACAAAATTATCAGTTGTCATCACCAGATGGAAGAATCAGTGTTTCTGTTCATGCTGGAACAGGACAAAATACTTCATGGTCAGTAGCCTATGAAGGACAAACCGTGCTTACACCCTCTGGTTTATCTATGAAGCTTCAGGATGGAACCATTCTTGGAGGAAAAGATGCCAAGGTGACTAGCCAGAAGAGCAAAGCCGTAAAAATGGCTTGGCCAACTCCTTTTTATAAGAAGAGTAGTGTAGATGATGTGTTCAAGCAGTTGGTTTTGACCTTCAAGGGTGATTATAGCATTGAATTCCGTGCCTATAATGATGGTGTAGCTTATCGCTTCATAACAAAGAAAAAGAATCCTTTTACTGTAAAGGATGAAGTAGCAGAGTTTAAGTTTGCAGACAATTATCAGGCTTTTGTTCCTTATGTAAACGATAATCGTGACGGAGAAAGATATACCTACAGCTTTGAGAGTTACTACGATGAACAGAAATTACAGGATATGTTTACCGATTCATTGGCAATTACCCCTTTGTTGGTAGATGCAAAGCAGGTGAAAGTTGCTGTAAGTGATTTTGGTACAGAGGATTATCCTGGTATGTTCTTGGTAAAGGATGGCGTAAATGGTTTAAAGGCTGCTTTTGCTCCTGTACCATTAGAAGGTAAGAATGGCGGATACAATAATATCAATTTTATCGCTACCAAGCGTGCAGATTATATTGCTGCTGATGTGAAAGGAAGTCGTACATTCCCATGGAGAGCATTGATTATTGCCAAGGAAGACAAGGAGTTGGCTAATAATGATATGGTTCAACGTTTGTCTCCAAAATGCCGTTTAACAGATACTTCATGGATTAAACCAGGAAAAGTGGCTTGGGATTGGTGGAACAACATGCAGATTTCTGGTGTTGATTTCAAAGCAGGACAGAATACCGAGACTTATAAGTATTATATTGATTTTGCAGCCAAGAACAATATTGAGTATATCATAATCGACGAAGGTTGGAGTGATAGATTCTCTTTGATGATTCAAAGCGACAAGATGAATGTAAAAGAGATTGTAGAATATGGTAAGACCAAAAATGTTGGCGTTATTCTGTGGACAAGTTGGGACAATGTGCATCGTGCCATGAACGAAGCATTCCCATTATATGCGGAGATGGGTGTTAAGGGATTCAAGGTGGATTTCTTTGATGCTGATGACCAGAATATGATGCGTGATATGTACTTGTTCGCAGAAACAGCAGCAAAGTATCATTTGTTGTTGGATTACCATGGTATGAAAGCAAATGGTGTTCATGTTGCTTATCCAAATGTTGTAAACTTTGAGGGTGTCAAGGGATTGGAAAACTATCGATGGGCTCCTATTGGTGCTGATGGTTTGGCAAAGGATGATGCGCCAAGATATGCTGTAACTATACCATTTATTCGTACATTGGTAGGTCCTATGGATTATACTCCAGGTGCTATGCGCAATGCTACCAAGTGGAGCTATACAACCAATGGTGTTAATCCTATGTCACAAGGAACACGTGTTCACCAATTGGCCATGTACACCATGTATGAAGCTCCTTTGCAGATGATGGCAGATAGTCCTACTTCATACATGAAAAATAAGGAATGTGCAGATTTCATAGCAAAAATCCCTACTGTGTTTGAAGAAACTGTTGTGATTGATGGAAAGGTAGGTGAGTATATTGTTATGGCTCGTCGCAATGGAAATACATGGTATGTTAGTGCCATGACAAACTGGACAGAACGCGATTTGACAATCGACTTCTCATTTTTGCCACAAGGTAGTTTTAATGCTGATGTTTTCCAGGATGGCGTGAATGCTGATAGAGAAGCAACAGATTATAAACATTTGAGTCAATCGGTTACAAACTCAACTAAGTTGAGCGTTCATCTAGCTCCTGCTGGTGGATGGGCTGCGATTGTAAAGTAAACAGGATGCATACTAGAGAAGAAAAACTTGAGGCTTTCGGACGTCTGCTCGATGTTATGGACGAGTTGCGTGTGAAATGTCCATGGGATAGAAAACAGACAAATCAGTCGCTTCGCGCCAATACCATAGAAGAAACCTATGAATTGTGCGAAGCGCTGATGAATGAAGATCGTAAAAATATCTGCAAGGAGTTAGGAGACGTCTTGCTACATATTGTTTTCTATGCAAAGATAGGAAGCGAAACAAATGATTTTGATATCAAGGACGTTTGTGACCAGTTATGTGATAAACTAATCTTTCGTCATCCTCATGTTTTTGGTGAAGTGCAAGCTGATACAGCAGAGAAGGTGTTGCAGAACTGGGAACAGATAAAACAGAAAGAAAAGGATGGAAACAAAACCGTATTATCAGGCGTTCCTAGTGCTTTGCCTTCATTAATTAAGGCATTCAGGGTACAGGAGAAAGCAAGTAATGTTGGTTTTGACTGGGAACATCCAGAAGAAGTTTGGGATAAGGTAAGAGAAGAGTATAATGAGCTACAGGTTGAACTGAATGATTTGAAAGCTCAACGTAAAGCTTTGGAAGAACAAGGATTAGATGCAAAAAGTCCCGAAATTCAAGCTATCAAGCTTCGCTCGGAACAAGAGTTTGGTGATTTGCTGTTTAGTGTAGTAAATGCTGGACGTTTGTATAAGATTAATCCAGATAATGCATTGGAATTAACCAATCAGAAATTTATCCGTAGGTTTGGATATGTTGAAGCATACGCCAAATCACAAGGTAAGGAATTGAAAGATCTTACTTTAGGTGAAATGGATGAACTGTGGAATCAGGCTAAGCAACAGGAAAAGAAAGGATAACAAAATGAAGAAAGTTTATTTAATTGCTATGGTATTCTGTACCAGTCTGTTTATTTCGTGCGAATCGAAGAAGGAACGACATGAAGTAGCAGAACCTGAGTATATCTCACCAAATGCCGAGTTTGAAGAAGACCTAGGGATATCAGGAATTGTTATATCATCAAATAATTCCCAAGTATCATTACTTACAGAATCTGGAGATTCGTGCTCATTCTCCATAGAATCGGCATTAGAAAACAAGATGGTATTCGGAGGTATTAATCAGGATGATCAGGTGCTGGTTATTCCTGGTTTACAAGGAGTAGCAGATAAACTTTATAACATAACAACCTTAATGGGTCGTTGGGTGCGCAAAAACGTTGCTGATGAGGATTCTGGTTTGGAATTACGTTTAGGTGGAACATGTCGTTCAATTAATTCTGATACCCAATCTTATCAAAGTTGGGAAATGAATGGTGACCGTTTGTTGCTTACTTGGGTAAGTGATGGTAGTGGTTCTACATCACAGATTACTGATACCTGTGAGATTGAGAAACTAACAAAGGATTCATTGTCATTGGTGTTCCACTATTCTGGTGAAACTCCTCAGCATAATCTTTATATTAGACAGAAATAATTATTTAGGCATCTTTATCTTGAAGAATACAGGATTGTGATCACTTAAGTCCACATCTTTGGTATAATAATCCAAACCTTTAATATCTTCGCTATGGAAGATATAGTCTATTCGTAGCAATCCCTTTGCACCACGATAGGTTGACATGAATCCATGTCCAGCAGTAACGAATCCATCTACCAATCCGTTACTTAGTATGCGTTTGTAACTATAGGTGTATGGGGTATCGTTGAAGTCACCACATAGGATTTTTGTTGAGTTATTATCACTCATTCTGATTACATTGCTCAGTTCATCTGCCTGTGCTGCTCTGTATTTAAATTGATCTTCCCAACCATTGATGACAATAGCAGCCTTTTCATTTATGGATTTGTCTTCACCACTTTTTGCTAAACTATGTAGGGTTTGGTTAACACTGGTAGTCAATAGGTGTACATTATAGACACGTAGATTCTTGCCATTGATATTGATGTCGGCCCATTGAGCACTGTTGGTGCTGCCTCCCCATTGAAACTTTATGGTTTCACCACGTTTGATAGGATACCTACTAAAGATTACTTGTCCTCCAATACCTTTAATAGAGTAGGGATATAAGTCTTTATACGCAGCAGTAACGGTTGTGCCATTTGCGCTAATGTCATCATTAAACTCCTGAAAGCAGACGATAGAAGCATTTTCTTGGCTTAGTATGGACTTTACATCATTTGCTTTATATCCAGTAATTTCATGTTGAAAGGCCGCAACATTATACGATGCAATGATAATACCGGGTTCGGTGTCAGCTCCATCTGGTCGACTGTCAAAACGAAAAATCGTACCTATATAATTCCAACATATCAATAGTGAAACGATAGGAATTATCACCCAGATCTTTAACCGGATAATCCAATAAATAAGTATAACTACATTTATTATGATTAAGATTGGCAAGCCAAAGGCCAATAATGCCTTCATTTCGTTTCCTGTAGGATTTACATCCCCACCATACAAACCTATAATGGTAAGTATCAGTGCTACAAAGGAAATAATAATAGTAAGAAATTGTAGATATTTAACGATAGCTTTCTTTCCCATTGCTCTTATTTATTTAGGTATTTTTCTAACATCTTGTTCAGTTCTGCTAATCTAACAGGTTTGCTTAAGAAATCAACGCAACCAACCTCCTTTGCTTTCTTCATGTCTTCAGGGAAAGCATAGGCACTACATGCAATAATTGGTAGATCAGGATGAACCTCATGGATAATTTTTGTAGCATCCAATCCACCCATATTTGGCATCTGCAAATCCATAAGGATTAATTCAGGTTTATCTGTTTCAACTTTTTCTACTGCCTGAATGCCATCTTCTGCCCAGGTGATTTCGTATTTACGGTGAAGCAATGCCTTCATTAATTCTCTGTTGCTTGGATTGTCCTCTGCAACCATAATTCTTTGTTTATTACTGCCGCTTTCCTGTCCAGATTTAAATGCTTCTTTTTCGGTATTGTCATTCTTGACGATAGGTTGCACAGTAACATTTGTTTTAGGAATAGTAAAATGGAAGGTAGAACCTGAGTCTATGATAGATTCTGCCCATATTTTTCCACCTAGATTCTCAACGATATTCTTACATAAAGGTAACCCTAATCCGGTTCCTTGAACATTGTTGTTTGCCATGACATATTCCTTGAAGATGTCTTCCAGCATATTCTCAGGGATACCATGACCAGTATCTTTTACCTGGAAGTGTAGCATGTTGTTTTCTTCGGTATAGGAAACATGAATTGTTCCTTCATCAGTATGTTTGATGGCATTGCCGACCAAATTGCTCAATACTTGGATCAAACGACTACGGTCACTATTAATATATAGGTTTGTATTACCTTCATCTACAATAAGTTTGATGCCATCACAACGGAAACGCTGAACATTATATACTTCATGCAGCATGTCGCTTACGTTTACTGGCTGTATCTTGAAGGTCATTTGTCCACTTTCAACTTTCGACAAGTCGAGGATGTCATTAATCAAGTCCATCAAGCGTGTAGAGTTGCTCTCAATGATTTCCAGATAATGCTCTCGTGTTTGCTCATCCTCTTCATAAGCAAGTAGTTTACTAAAACCATTGATGGCGTTAAGAGGTGTACGTATCTCGTGGCTCATGTTTGCCAAGAACAGGCTCTTCATTTTACTTGCATTATGTGCCTGCTTTAATTCTACATCCTTGCTCTTTTCCTTTTCTTGCTGATCTGTTATATCATGACCAAATACCCATATTTCTTTCTCGTCCTTATTGTTAATGGCGCTGTAGATAGAGTATTCATATGCAGCAATCTTTGGAAATCTTGTATATGGATTCTTAATGACAAATGTCTTTCCTTGAGTCTGGTCAATACGGTTTCCGTATGATTTTATAGTAGGATTTGTATCAAAGACATTACAAGATAAAGCTGATTCCTTATCCCAGCCCATGTGCTCTCTGAATATCTTGTTGGGAAATATTACACCTCCATTAATATCAGTAGCAAAGATGTCTTCCCTTCGTGATTCAAGAATAATACGGTAGAAGGCCACAAGATCCTTGTTGTCGTTGTCTTCGTTTTCCAATAGTTTGCTGGCAAATAATTGTATATACTGAACGCCTTCTTTTTCAAAGTGCTTATACAATACAAATCCCATTGGTACCAAACGTCCATTTACCAGTTGTCGGACTTTAATCTCTGGGATATTTGCTCCGTTTAAATTGGCTTTTATCCATCCTTCAAAGTTACTTCTGTCGTTTGAATGAAGGATGCTTGTATATTCCTGCATAGTCATATGACCATTATCAGGAAATTCCTTTGTGAAATTATGCACATAACGGAAGCCAAATAGCATGTCTTTACTATTAATGGTAACAGTACATGCCTTTGCCAGTTTCAGCAGGTAGATGTTTCTATTGCGTGCTTCGTCTAGTTTTCGCTTAAGAATTTCTATTTCAGTCATAATTCTATGATATTAAGCTCGTTTTGCTTTTTCCCATACACCAGAACCTTTTCTCTTTTTCCTAAGATATGCAATGCCTTCCAATACGTTGACATTCATGAATAGGAAATAGTAGGGGACATATAGGAATTTATTTTTTATTTGTTTTGATTGCAGATAATATCCAGCAAATGCTGCTGCATAAAATAGTATTTGAAGAATCCAAAGAATGATGTATAGGGTTCCGCCATTCATCAATACAATTGCTACATTTAGAGGTATAAGTGCAAAGAGTGCGAATGGAGTAATGCTCCATCGCAAAACGCGATGACTTACATATTGGAATGTAAGCAATGGGTGTGGGAAAGGGTTGAGTAAAGAACGTAAACGCCAGATACTCTGTAATCCTCCTGCTGCAATTCTTACCTTACGTTTTGCTTCCTCCTGCATATTGGCACTTCCTCCTTCGATGGCATAGGCTGTCTTGCAGTAGGCAATGGTGTATCCTCGTTCTACCAGTCGCATGCTAAGGATAAAATCATCAAGTAATGTGTCTTCCTCCATGTTCTGCCATAGTTCTGTACGAATACCGAATAATTCACCAGCAGCACCCATGGTACTGTACAACTCGCTATCCCAACGTTTCAGGGTAGATTCATATTTCCAGTAGATGCCTTCACCTCCACCCGCAGCATTATCTTCTGCTTTCTGTGCTATGCGTTTTTCTCCTGCTACACATCCCACCTTTTCATCCTGAAGGAAACAGTTTACCATCTCATAAACAGCATCAGCATTTAGCATGGTATTGGCATCGGTATAAAGAGTATAGGGAGTAGCGAGTACTGTTGCTGCATGATTTAGCGCTGCCGTCTTTCCTTTTCTCTCTGGCGAGAAAAGTATTTTTACCTCGGGATAAAACGCTAATTTCTCATTTGTGTGGTCGTTTGATCCATCGGTTACCCAAAGAATATGTAGTTTGCCTTCTGGGTAGAGAAGACTACGACAATTCGCCATCTTTTCATCTACCACCAATTCTTCATTATAAGCACAAATTACCAGGGTAACATCGGGCCATTCCGTTATTTGCTTTTGCACTTTCTTTTTGCCAAATTTGCGTTTGAGAAGGACTAATATGCCCAATAGTATTCCATATCCCACATAGGTATAGAATACCAAAGCAAATAATATCCAAAACAATACAATACAAAAAGTGAGCATGCTATTAACAAACAAAACGTTCTTTCTGCAAATATAGAGATTCTTTTCGTTATTCGCAAAAATAATTGATTCAAAAGGATGATAAAGTAAGAAAAATTGTGTAAGTTTGCACACCTAAAGATATAATATCCATGAGCATAAAGGCCTACCTAGATAAACATCCGGGGGTTAAATCCAAACTACATTCCATGATGATTCATCCTGTGGAGTGCAGACCTCGTATGTGGTTGAGGCTTTTACGTCCATTCTATACTCATTGTGCATGGAGCAGTTGCATTCATTACAGTGCTCGTATGGATGTTGTTCCATTTCATCAGTTTATTCTTGGAAAAAGGAGTGTTGTAGAAAGTTTCTCTTGTGTTAACAATGCTGTTGGTGATGTTATAGTTGGAGAGAATACACGCATTGGGTTACATAATACGGTTATAGGTCCTGTAAAGATAGGGAATGACGTTAATATTGCACAAGGTGTGGTGCTTAGTGGGTTGAATCATGGATTTAATAATACAGACATTAAGATAAGTGAGCAACCTGTCACTACTTCTCAGATAGAAATAGGTAATGATGTATGGATAGGTGCTAATTGTGTAATTACTGCAGGTGTACATATTGGTAATCATGTTGTGATAGGTGCTGGTAGTGTTGTAACAAAGGATATTCCAAGTCATAGTATGGCTTTGGGTTCACCAGCAAAGGTTATAAAGCAGATATAGTATGGGATTGTTGAAGAGAATAAAATCAAGTTGGAATCGCATAATGAACAATAATGCATTGAAAGATAAGATATACGAAATTATCTTTGAAAGTGATACTCCTGCAGGAAAAGCGTTTGATGTTACGCTGATGGTGTGTATTGTAGCGAGCATTCTTCTTGTTTTTGTGGAAAGTATGAATGGTCCTGTTGTACAGATGTTGAGGCCATATTTGGTTGCAGCAGAGTATATATTCACTTTCTTCTTTACCTTAGAATACTTGCTGCGTATTTATTGCTCAAAGAATCCTAGGAAATACATATTTAGCTTCTTTGGTATTATTGATTTGCTTGCAACCATACCGTTGTATCTTACTTGGTTTATAGGATCTGCCAGATATTTGATGGTGATCCGAACTTTCCGTTTGATTAGAGTATTTCGTGTATTCAAATTGTTCAATTTCTTGGATGAAGGAAATCTGTTGCTTCGTTCATTGATTATCAGCAGTCGTAAAATCATGGTATTTTTCCTCTTTGTCGTGCTGTTGGTTATTTGTATCGGAACAGTTCTCTATATGATTGAAGGAGATAATCCGGAAAGTGCATTTCATGATATCCCTACCAGTATCTATTGGGCAATTGTTACTTTAACAACTGTTGGCTATGGTGATATTACTCCTGTTACGGGTGTTGGTAGATTTCTTAGTGCAATTGTAATGCTGCTGGGTTATACAATCATTGCTGTTCCTACCGGAATTGTTTCTGCTTCAATGATGCAATACAAAAGTAAATCCCGTGAGGATGAAGAGGATGATAACGACAAATTGTATGAAGCCATGAAAAAGGATGATGCCGATATGAAAGATTCGGAGTTAATAGATGTAACTCCTCATGATTCATCTGTAGTTCATTGCCCTCGTTGTGGAAAAGGTCGTCATGCAAAGGATGCCGCCTATTGCAAATATTGTGGCAGTAAGCTTTAGTAGTTTGCGATTGTTTTTCTTAATGCTGCTGGGTTTCCCATATCAAACATTTCGCCCTTTATCTTAACAGCCATCATTCCTGTTCTACTTCGTACAGCTTCAAGGGCAGATGTAAGTTCAATTTCCTTGTTGCTATCCTTGGCATTTATAATATCCTGATGCAGCTGTTCAAAAACATCACGAGTAAGAATATATTGTCCAAATACAGAGAAGTACTTCTGCGTGTTGTCTTTGCAACGAACGCCCAAATGCTCTTCGGCATAGATAGTACTTGGCTTTTCGTAAATTTTAGACATACGCATGAATGTTTCGTTCTGGTTTTCCCAGTTTCCTGTGATGATACCATAGTGTGAAACTTGCTCCAATGGTGTTTCATGAATACTAATCATTGGTTTATCATATTTCTCGTATGCTTCAATGAACTGTAAGGTACAAGATTTGGCCGTGAAAGAATGATACAATGTGTCACCTAGTAATAGGAGAACAGGTTCTCCCTTTGTGAAATCTGCACATTGATATACTGCATGACCAAATCCTTTTTTCTCGGTTTGGTAAACATATTGCAATCGTTTACCTATATTTAGAATCTTCTCTTCGTATTCCTGATTTTGCAGGCTTAACTTGCTGAGATGTTCTTTTTCAAGTCGTGTTTCAAAGAAATCACGATATTGCTGACGTTCTGCTTCACTTCCCAAAACAATGCAGATTTCCTCGATACCACTATTTATTAGTTCTTCTAGTAGAATAAGGATTACAGGTTTTACTAAACCATCTGTATCTACAATTGGGAAGAAATCCTTTTTTATCATGCGTGTAGCAGGGTAAAGTCGTGTGCCAAATCCTGCAACAGGAATAATTGCTTTTCGTACAGTGTGTACTGGCTTAATGGTAAACTTGTATGACTTAAGGTGAAGCTGATTATCTAGGTATTCTACCAATTTATCTTGGCATTCTTCATTTTTTGCCAAGAACTGGATTGAACCATCACCACCAGAACCTACACCTTTTCCTCCGTAGGTAAGACTCTTTACATATTCATCATTTAATACGCTATGTAGTTTAGGTGACGCTAATTGCTCAGGACTTAGTGGAGCTAAATATTTGTCGAAATTAGCTTGAGCTTCGGTCATTAGCTTTCCTAATTCTTCCACATTGCCACCTGCCATGTATTGAATGGCTCTTAGAATAATGTCGGTATTTATGTTACCTAAAGCTTCATGCTCTTTTTCTTCTTCTGGAGTGGAAGGAAAAGGGTATCCCTTATTTAAGTCTCTCAAAATCTGGATGGTGTTCTTGCTTGCACAAAGATCAGCAAATACCCAATGAAGATTTTGCTTAACATTGATAGGATGAACCTCTATTTCATCGCCATCGAATACCATCATGTTAGGCTTTACGCCAAATGCACATGCCTGATCCAATCGTCCACAACGAGAATTTGTACGAAGTTCACCCAAATAGGCAATGTTCATTTCGCCAAGTGTATTGAGGTTCAATCCATATAACTGATTGAAGGCGCGTGCTACCAATACACAGATAGCAGCACTGCTGGATAAACCACTTTTCATAGGTAGTGTCATCTTCTTGATGACAATCTTGACACCACCCACTTTATACCACTCTAGCATGTAGGATGCTACTCCGGCACAATAACTGAAGAAATTGCCCGAGCGAGCAATTCTTTTCAGTTCACTTTCTACCATCTGACACTTGAAATCCTTCCATACAGATTCTATCGCTGTTGCTTCATTGTAAACCTCAAATTCGGTTGACTTTTCTACAGAAGCATAGATTCCTTCTTCAATACCGGTTACAATGGCAATACCAGGAACGATATCTGCGTTCATGGTTCTGTATTTTCCTGCCCAGTCGGTGTGTTCTCCAAACAGGCAAAGTCGCCCAGGTACGAATAAATCAAGTGTCATGTGGTTCCTAATTATATTTATGCAAATATAGTAAAAAGCTATAATGTAACCAAATTATCCATGGCTTTTGCTACGTTTGCATGGTGTGTAACCCAAATAATAGTTCGTTTTGTGTTATCTTCTTTTAGACGATGCAATATGGTTCTCTCGGTTTCTTCATCAAGTGCCGATGAGGCTTCGTCCATAATCAGTATGCTGCCTTGATGTAGAAGAGCACGTGCAATGGCAATGCGTTGTGCCTGTCCTTCGCTTAATCCACCACCTTTTTCGTGGCAAGGAGCATCTAGGTTATCAACAAAATCTGATGCTGATAAATATAGTGCGTGTTTCATTTGCTCTTCATTTGCAGAAGGATTCCCTAAAAGCAGATTCTCGCGTATCGTACCGCTAAAGAGTGAGTTCCCTTGTGGTACGTATGAGAAATTACAACGTGTTTTTGCAGATGTAATGCAGGTTTCTTGTTCGTTGTAGATGCTGATTTCACCACAATTGTGTTGCAGCAATGCCATCAGCAATTTTGCAAGTGTACTTTTACCTGCACCTGTTTTTCCCATGATGGCAGTATGGCTGCCAGGGGTGAAATCGTAAGTGAGGTTACTGATAACAGATTTATCTTCTGCATATCCAAATGACAGATCTTTCACCTTTATACCTGCATCTTCTAACTTGATTTCATTCTCACAGACATAAATACAACCATTGTCTTTTGTTAATTCTCTGATTCTATCTGCAGCTGTAAGGGTATGAACGAAGGCAGGAATGTGACGTGCCATATCGGCAAAAGGACCTTGAACCTGCGTTACCAATTGCATGAAAGCAGTCATGGTACCAAAAGTAATAACTCCTTCCTTGATTCCCAAAACACCCCAGATAAAGGCGATTCCATAGCCTAAAGTCAATCCTAAACGCACAAGATTGCTTGAGAAAATAGAGAAACGTAAACGCTTCTTCGTGAGCGTTTCAGTTTCATCTTGCAGAATTCTTAGTTTAGTAAATGTTTGCTTGATTCCTCCTAATGCAATGATAGTGATTCTGTTAAGTAAACTTTCTTGTAGGGTAGATTGAATCTTGCTGCCATTTTCTCGTAACCTTGCCGTGAGCTTGCGCATGGTGGTAAGGTAGATTCTGCTGAGTATTGCAGTGAATGGCATGATGCATAAGATAATCCAAAGCAAAGTGGGTTGCAGTATATACAGCAGTGTACTTGCACCAATCAGTTGTGAAATAGTAAGTCCAAGACTTGGAAGAGTGCCGCAGATAAAGTCGTTTATCGTGCCCAAATCCACCAAAAGACGATTTACCATATCTCCAGAATGGAATTTGTCATTTCCATTCCATGGCATTTGCATTACTTGTGTGTAGATGCGGTATTGCATCTGGTTAAGGTGCTTGATGCGGTAAACTCCATCCAGCCAATTTGTGATAATTCCTAGTATCAGTTGTAGTGCCAAGGCACCAATCAGAAGACCTATGTAAAGACTTAAATCCTTGTCAGATTTGTTTGTGGCAATATCAAGCAATTCTTTGCAAAACCACACAGATGCTAAGGATAGAAGTATGCGCATCAATCCCAGAAGGAACATCAGCAGAATTCTTCCCTTGAAGCCGTTCGAGGCATGTAGAATCCATTTCAGTGTATGTATGTCTTTCTTCATTTCTTTCCTGTTATGTCATTCCATACCACCTTGCATCCATACCCCATGTAATCAATGGTAGTAAACAAGGCATATCTTTTTGAGAATTTGGCAACTATGACTAATCTTCTGCACCAATGGTATAAGGAGTGAAACTTTCGTTTCAGGTAGTTTTTTGGTTTCTTGCTCAACCAATTTCCTGCCTTTCCAAAGTTTCCGTCTTGGTATATCAGTTGCAGAATTTTATCTTTTTTACGGGCATATTTTGCAGTATAGAAAGGAAATTCTTCCTGAGGTAACCCCAGCACATCAACAGCAATGCTGCCAAACATCTGCCAGGGTTTTAGTAATCCAATGCTCTTCAGGTTTTCTTCTAATTCGGCAAGATTAATCTCTTTATTATGATGATGCAGGAAGAGGGTCCAGTCACACATTTGCTTCATGCCAATGCCGTAAATGCAAAAGTGATGCCAGATGTGATTGAACAGATAAAGCGCATTATACTGCACGGGAAAAGTGTTGTTCCGTGAGCAGCGGAATTTATTTCCGTAGGCACGGAAATTTATTTTCCTAGTTAGGTTTTGAAAACGTTTGTTGTAGATAGGTATTGAAATCGACTCGGTAATTCGGTGTAATTCTATCTCTACATCTTTATAGAAAATTGATGAATGCTTATCATCTTTCACTACGTTAACTTGTGACGCACCTGCTTTATAACTTAAGAGTGAAACCGCCTTTTCGTAATTGTTCTTTCCAATATAGAAATCAATGTCTCCACAATCACGGTATTGTGGGTGAGGGTAGAGTGCAGCCAAGCTGACGCCTTTCATTTGCAATACTGGTATGCCATTTTCCTCAAAATAGGTTGTTAACTCATTGATTATTTCGTGATGCTTGGCATTTTCCTGAGCAATGGTTTGCAGTCGTTTGATGCGCTCTTGGTACCAATTTCGGGGAGGTAGCTTTTCTGCGGGAAGTTGCAATACAGCATCAATGAATGGACCTCGAAGTGTTTGTTTTTTTGCAATGAGGTAAACATTGTCCCAATCAATAGTTTGGGGCCATCCTTGCGTGTTAGTTTCTGTTCCCCAGATACCTGCACGCAACAGCTGAATGAATACCTCTTCGTTTGTCATTCCTCTATCAATGGTACAGATAACCAGTAATCTACAGTTTGCTGAGCATAGCCAAGAGCCTCATCATGCTCAAAACCATATTTGCATGAAAGCAGTTGAGCGATGGTTTCTGCATCAAAGTCTTTACCATCTATTTCTTGCCAGATGTATGCAGCAGCATCATTCAGCAGCAGCACACGGTTAAACCCCATCTGCCTGATGCCTTCGCCAAGAACATAGTATTCATTGGCTATCTTTCTCAGTTTAAATCCTTCAATGATTTTCATCTGTAAACTCTTGTTTGGTTAATGCCTTCTGGCAAACTTTCACAGCTTCTTCACTAATGGTGCATTGCAACTGAATCATAGGTACTTGCGTAATAATCTTCTCGCAGGTAAAGTATAAACCATCACTTATGCGCGGAATCCAATGATGTGTGGCACTTGATTTCCAAACCATGCGATAGGCATCGATTGTACGGAAAGGACGTGAAAGGTTCTGAGGACCTTTAATAATTTGTGCCATTCCTCCCAAAGGATAGTTGATGTTCTTGTAGCAAGGTGTCTTTCCACTCCAAGGGCTTCCGTAAACAACAGGTTGATTATCACTATTTAGCCTAATAACAGGGTTGTCATCATTTATCAATTGGGTATCTTTGCAATGCTGCAGCCATAACTCACTATGAGTGCTTTTACCTGCTCCACTTAACCCCAAAAACAAGTATGCTTTTCCTTCCATTTCTACTGCCGAGGCATGAATGGAGATAGTATTATAAGGTGCTGTGTTTATGGAATATAGCATGCGTGCAGCAATGTTCCATTCAAACAATGCTTTGTGGTAATACAGGTCATCTGCATTCTTTGGCAGCTTTAGATAAAATGTAGATTGGGTGTAATCATGGTTGGTTTGCAGGTAGAAAATCTGCTTATCATCATGCGTTACTGCCATTTTGTAAATGTCTCCATTTTCAGTATGATAGGTTTCCATCAATGGAAATTCCTTCGCACTATCATCGGGAAATAGGGGAGAACCTTGTGGCAAGGAAGGTGGCAAACCAGTATCTATAGATAAAGAAAACAGGCTCTCAACAGTCTTGTCTCCCGTTTGGAAAGGTTCGAATGGTTTGAACCATCCACGAGAAATCAAGTCCTGGTTAAGAGCCAGCACAAATCTATGCCCTGCAACCTCAAATATCATTCACCATGAGTTTGCAAGTGTGTGAATGCAGAAGTGGTGTAAGACTTTCCCTGAGGATCAATGTACTTACTGCCCTGTAATGACCATCCTGAGTTTCCCAATGGAATTGCATCTGTAACGTCGGAAGTCATTGGTACGCCAATCTTTGCCATATCTTTCTTCTTTTTAATTAACAAAGCAAAAATACAACTTTCTTGTGAATGCACAAAAAAATATAGAAAAATTGTGTTATTTTTGCATTAGGTATGAAGAAGATAGTTTATTGTAATCCATCCCTGTGCAACCCTGATGGAATAGAACGGGTACTCATTGGCAAGGCTAATTATTTTGCCGATGTGATGGGGTATGATGTTACTATTGTTCTTACCGATGGAGAAGGTTTGCCTTTGCCTTACAATCTTTCTCCTCGCGTTCATGTTCAGCAATTAAACATTGGCTTTTATCAGGCAAAAGCAAAAACACGTTTGGGGTTGTTGTGGATTTATCGCAAGAAGATGCAACAATATCGCAAGCAACTAACTGCTTTGCTTATGCAGCTAAAGCCAGATGTTACCGTTACTTTGTTACGACGTGAACTGAACTTTTTATGTAATATAAAGGATGGTTCTAGAAAAATAGGAGAGTTACATCTGAACAGACAACATATTCGACAAGTGGATTTTGGACCTTATCGCTTGCGTTCTTGGCTAACAAAATGTTGGATGAAACTCTTTATCCGTCAGGTTCGAAAACTTGATACGTTTGTTGTTCTTACCAAAGAAGATGCAGCACAATGGTCTGGATTACAGAATGTAGTAGTGATACCTAACAAACTTTCTTTTCTTTCTGATGAAGTAAGTACCTTGCAGCATAAAACCGTTGTTGCAGTAGGCCGATATGCTTGGCAGAAAGGATTTGACAGGTTAATTCGTATATGGAGTAAGGTGGCATCTTCACATCCTGATTGGCAACTTTGCATCTATGGAAGAGGAGACAGAAAACCTTATCAGCAGATTGTTGATGCTTTAGGATTGCAGAATAGTGTGCATTTGTATCCATATACTAATCATGTGCAGGGAGTTTATCTTCAATCATCCATTTTTGCCTTAACCTCACGTTACGAAGGATTTGGTTTGGTTCTTTCAGAAGCGATGCAAATGGGATTACCCTGTGTTTCTTTTGCTTGTCCTTGTGGTCCTAAGGATATTATTACAGAGGGAGTTGATGGTTTTCTTATTCCTAATAATGATGAGTCATCTTTTGCAGAAAAACTCTCTTTGTTAATGGATGATGAACCTTTGCGCAAAAGGATGGGAAATGCTGCTCGTAGCTCATCTTTTCGTTATGAAGAAAAGCAAGTTATGCAGCAATGGATGCAGGTTTTTGAATAATTTTCATGCTTTTTTTCATTTAAATGCGTATATTTGCATTATTGATACATTTGCTATGAAGTGGTACACCAAATATCTTGAAACATACGAGAAACCTCTTGAGGATATTCGCCCAGAAATCCTTGATGAGGTTCGTACCAAACTTGCATCTTTGCAAAGTGAGAATCCGGTAGTAACTGTTTCAGTAATAGGATACAATGAAGAGAAACATTTGCTGGCATGCTTATGGTCATTATCAGAAATGCGATGCAAGTATCCTGTTGAGGTGATAGGTGTAGATAACGAATCGAAGGATCGTACTGCCGAGATATTCAAAAGATGTGGAGTGCCATATTATACAGAAACACAGCATAGTTGTGGCTTTGCGCGCCAATGTGGTTTGAATCATGCTAAAGGTAAATATCACTTAAATATTGATAGTGATACAATGTATCCTGCCAGATATGTAGAACTGATGGTTGATGCCCTTGAGAAGCAGAATGTAGTTGGTGTTTCAAGTTTATGGAGCTATATGCCTGATAAAGACCACTCATGGTTAGGCATTAAGATATACGAAGCATGTCGCGATATTTATCTTTGGGCACAACATTTCAAGCGTCCAGAATTAAGTGTTCGTGGTTTGGTATTTGGCTATAATACCGAATTAGGTCGTAAAGTAGGCATCCGAACCGATATCATTCGTGGAGAAGATGGTTCCCTTGCACTTGGTTTAAAGCAATATGGAAAGATTAAGTTCCTTCATAATCGCAAAGCTCGTCCTGTAACTGGTTATGGTACAGTTGGTACCGATGGTTCCTTCTTTAAGAGCTTCTGGAACCGTATCGTTATGCGACTAAAAGGCATTGGTTCTCTTTTCACCCAAAAGGAGAAGTATGAGGATGAGGAAGGAAATTTGGTTAAGAAGAAATAGAATTGAATAAACCTACCCATTTGTCCATAATAGGATTTATGTCGTATTCCTTAGATCTTTCTCTGGCATTTATGCCCATTTCTTTTCTCAACAAACTATTTTCTATTAAAGTATTGATAGACTTAGCTAGTTGTTCTATATTATCTGGTGGAACAAGTATTCCGTTTTCCCCATTGGTGATAATCTCTGCAGGACCGTGAGGACAGTTAAATGTTACACAAGGTAGTCCATACATCATTGATTCTACTAAAACTAAACTGAATCCTTCATATCTAGATGACATAACAGAGAACTCATGTCTTTGATATTCCTCAAAAATATGTGTTGTGGAATGTTTCAAGAATATTGTGTTTGATAGTTTTTGATTGTTTATTTTGTTTTGCAATTCATCTCTCAAATCTCCATCTCCATATATGTCTAAACACCAGTCGGGATGCTTCTCTGATACAATTTTCCATGCATCTACAAGCATGTCGTACCCTTTCTGATAGTTTAACCGGCCAACACTGATAATTCTTTTTGAACTTTCGTGTTTTATACTTTCTGGATAAATAGACATGTTTGGTATGACCATTATATTTTTAGTGTTCCAGTTTCTGGCATCCCCATTTGTTAGTGCAACTACATGGTTGAACTTATTTATTGTAGATTCTTTTCTTTTGTCATATAGTTTAGCAAGGGCATGAAGGATAGGGTATTTTATGTGTGTTGCAGTCAACTCTGTTTCTCTTGCCACATGTGATTCTAGAATTGTAGAACAAGATATGGATTTGGCAGCCTTCTGTATTTCGTCCAGTAGCAGATACTCATAATTTGTACAAATTATGATGTTTGGTGAAATGCTAGAGATCGTATGCTTGATTTTTCTGGAAAAATCTTTTTTCAGCTTCCAGAGTATCCAGTTCTTTTTTAGAAAACCATATTTATATCGCTTGTATAGAGGAACATTTAAATCTATATGTTTTATATCGTTATTAAGATTAAATGAAAGAGGGTAATTCCCTTGTTCATAGGTAATGAAATATACATTATAACCATGTTCTGCTAACCAATTCATTTTGCCGGATAGAATTCGCTCCATTCCTGCTAATTGAATCATTGATTTAAATATATATACGATTTTCATGGTTATAGGCTTTCAAATAGTTCAACCCATTTTGGCATGATATTCTCGATAGTATAATATTCAACGAATTTCTTTGCATTCTTTCCATATTCTTTTCTGGTGTTTTCATTTTCAATCAGTGAAAGAATCTTGTTTGCAAGAGA
The DNA here is from genome assembly GCA_018065125.1 of Candidatus Minthousia equi. GTDB lineage: Bacteria > Bacteroidota > Bacteroidia > Bacteroidales > Bacteroidaceae > Minthousia > Minthousia equi. The sequence continues at coordinate 22,659 of JAGHTY010000021.1, read as the reverse complement.
TTTTGGATCTTCTTTATTGGCAAGTAAACCGTTATAGCCGTCTTGAATAATATCTTTTGGACCACATGGACAATCAAACGAAACACATGGAACACCACATGCCATAGCCTCTATCAGTACAAGTCCAAATCCTTCGTGTCGTGAACTAAGTACATATATAGAACTATTTAAATATGCTTGATTTACATCCTTTATGGCATTATTGCAAGTTATGTTTTTTAATTTATAATTGTTGGCAATTGCCTGGTATCTAGCATTATCACCACTTCCGTAAATGTCGAGTTTCCATTCTGGGTGTTTTGGTTCGATATACTTCCAGGCTTCAATCAGAATGTCGAAGCCTTTTTCATGTGAATAGCGTCCTAATGAAATGATGTTTTTGGGGTCACAGGTACTGTTTTCCTTAGGAATGTCCTTTATGAAGTTTGGAATTATGCTTAATGTACTGAATTCTTTCCATTCTGTAGCATCTGCTTTTGTTAACACTACAAAACGGTCAAGACGCGATATTTGTTTTATTAATGACTTTTGCCATTGTCTGGTAATAATCTTGTTAATCCAATTGGGAAGCTTCTTGTTATTATAGACACGATATTGGCTTCTGCAAAAATGAATTTCTCCAATTTTCTTACTGCCATCTTTGATATCATTTATAAAATTAATTTCTCTACGTAAAGTACTTATTGTAATCGTAGGTTTAATGTCTAGTAGATACTTGGTTAATTCTTTTTTAAACTGTGCAGTTTTTCTTTTATATGCTATTGCACGTTTTATTGTTGGCAAAGAATATAAGCCGTCAAAGTTGATGTCGAAGTTTATGCAATGAACTCTTTTGTTAAGTTCGTAGTAATGTGGTAAATCGGCTCTTTCTGTTTCTACCATATATAGGTCGTAGTTGGTGTTTTCTGCCAACCAGTTAAGTTTGTCTGTTAGTATTTTTGCCATACCATTTGGGTAGTGCATGGCACTAACGATATATACTAGTTTCTTCATAGCTGTTTTATCACTTTTGCCATTTGGTAAGTCCAACTAAGGTGTCCTATACTATCTCTAATTGCACTTGGAGACAAATTGCATTTTGAATAGAAATTTATTATTGTCTCTATTTCAATTTCGCTTTCATCTGCAGGTGCTTTCAGTATATATGGCATGTTTTCAAAGTCATCATCGGTCTCACTATAGATGAAAGGAATTCCACGTGCCGCATATTCGCGGTTCTTTAGTGTTTTGATTTTGTCAATGCCACTTCTGTGGCGTGCTAGACTGCCTATTCCAAAGTCGGCATTATTGAATGAATCTGTTAGTTTGTCTCCAAATTCCTGACCGTGAAAAACAACATATTTCTGTATGTTGTGCTCATATATATAATTGTTCCATTCTTTCAGTGTTGCAGATTCTATTCCACCTACAATATGAAAATAAACTTTTATTTTTTGAATAGGGTTATAATATTTAGCCAATCCTTTTATAACGCGGTCAAAACCATGCCAATAGTGTACCTCTGCCACACCAAGTAGGTGCAGCTCATTTTCTTCATGTTTAATTGGCTTTCTTAACGGAATGCTATTGAAGTCTATACCATTGCTTATACGAATGGTTCTTTGACCAAAGATAGTTTCTGCATCTGAAAAGGTAACAATCCCTTTCATCTGTATGGCTAGTTTCTTTCTGAAGATACGGTCAATGAATAATCCAAGCTTTGTTCTGATATTAGCTCCGATATATTCTTGGTCGTATGGATAAGTTGGTATTTCCATGACAGAGGAAATACCTGATTTTCTTAATTTCTTAAATAGCCTTATTGTAAATGGGTTTGCGTTATGAAAAGAACGCACATACACTAGTGATATGTTGTTTTCTATACAGAATTTACAGATTGCATTATAACATATCCTTTTTCTTATAGGAGCAAGCTTTCCACATCCAAAGTCTTGTAATACTTCGTTGTCAATAAACCTGCATCTATGTCCATCCTCGCGAATTGAGTAGGAGCATACATAGATCTTATGTCCACATTGACGTAAGCCATCAATTTGAGCCAACATCTTTTTGCTGATGCCACTAATATCAGAAAAGCCGTGGTAGGTGAGAAAAAGGATATTCATTGGATATTCTTTCTAATTACTGCAAATTTACCTCATTTCAATTATTCTGCCAAATCTCACTCACACATTTTCCCAAATGCCTTTTTCTACATAGCTGTCGAAGGGGTTTTCAATGTTGAGGCCTATCTCATGCAGCACATCAAATACTTTCTGCTGTTCTTCGGGAGTAAGAAGTATTTCTCCCTTGCGTAACTTGAAGTATTTGTTGCGGTTTGTCTTACTTATCATTCTCCAGCGAAATTCATCTAGCTGTTTTACGTTTAGCGTTTCAAGCATGCGCATAAAGCCTTTGGCATAGCGGATGGTACGAGGCTTTACCAGATATGGGCATTTCTCGTTAGCGGTTACAATACGTGGATTAACAATGTTGACTACGGATTCTGTATCAACAATCCTTAAGTATAGTTGCTGCCTTAGACAGACGTCTTTCATGGTGCAACCTGCTTTTGCACAGGCTACTTGGTAGGTTTCACTAATTTTGTACATGCAATTATCTATTTTCCTACAAATATACGAAATAAATCTCACATTTCAAACTTGTAACCCTATAATAGGACTTTGTTATCTCTTATTATGTATGAGGTCGATCTTTTATTATCTTTAAGCTTAACTTAAGACAATGGTAAGTCTTAACTTATCCTTCAGCTAAGGATAAGTAATGATAGAGCCAGTACTTCCTAAATGGTACTGCTGTACTCTCTAGGTGAGTACTCGAGTACTCTCTAAGAGGTACTGTAGTACTCTTTACTAAGTACGCACTCCGTTTATTATTAATCGTGATGTGAAAGTTAAGTACTACTACTTTTCTATTTGAATATTTGCCCACCTCGTGCTTATTTATTTACTTTGCAATATAAACGAACGGATATGGAAAAGCATTACGACTATTTGATTGTGGGTGCAGGTCTTTATGGCGCTGTTTTTGCTTATAAGATGCGTCAGCAGGGAAAGACGTGTTTGGTAATCGACAAGCGTCCTCATCTAGGTGGAAACATTTATTGTGAGGAACAGCATGGCATCAATGTACACAAGTATGGTGCACACATCTTTCATACCAATAACAAGAAGGTATGGGATTTTGTAAATTCAATCGTTCCGTTCAACCGTTACACAAATAGTCCTATTGCTAATTATGAAGGCGAGTTGTACAACCTGCCTTTCAATATGAATACCTTTCATCAGATGTGGGGTGTTGTAACGCCCGATGAGGCTAAAGCAAAGATTGAGGAACAGCGCACAGAGGCACTTCAAGGCTTTGTACAGCAGCATCCTGAATTTGTAGTTGATGGTGTTTACCAACCTCAAAATCTGGAAGAACAAGCCTTGCTCTTAGTTGGTAAGGATATTTATGAAAAGTTGATAAAGGGCTATACTCAAAAGCAGTGGGGTAGAACATGCGACCAACTTCCTGCGTTCATCATCAAACGCTTGCCTGTTCGTTTTGTTTATGACAATAACTACTTTAACGATTCCTATCAAGGTATTCCTATTGGAGGATACAATAAGTTGATAGAGGGATTGCTTGAAGGTTGTGATACCCTGGTTAATACCGATTTCTTTGCCAATCGTGAGCAATGGGAAGCAATGGCAGATAAGGTGCTGTTTACCGGAAAAATCGATGAGTATTATAACTATCAGTTTGGCATGCTGCAGTATCGTACCGTATCTTTTGAGGAAGAAATTCTTTCTACGCCAAATTATCAGGGTAATGCAGTTATGAACTTTACCTCGGCAGATGTTCCATATACTCGTGTGATAGAGCACAAGCACTTTGAGATGTTTGGTCAGCAGGTATATGATGTTCCTTGTACCGTTATCTCACGTGAGTATTCTACCGAATGGGAACCAGGTATGGAAAGTTATTATCCTGTTAATGATGAGCGTAACACATCTCTGTATCAACAGTATAAGACTCTAGCAGACAAAGAAGAAAAAGTTCTTTTTGGTGGTCGTTTAGCAGAGTATAAGTACTACGATATGGCTCCGATTGTTGAGAAGGTGATGGGATATTAATAGTCAATAAGTCAACGAGTCAACATGTCAACAAGTGGTTGGGGCGTTCTATACTTCGTAAGTTTTCAAAGTATTGAACATTGTGAAAGTTGTGTCTTTTAAACTTCAAGAAATCTTAATTCCGCCTCTAGCATCTCAAGTTTTGGCATTCTAAAGCCGGCTTTTCGTGCAATTTCAATAGGACGAGTATAGAGGTATTCTATTTCCATGGGGCGATTGAACTCATAATCCAGTTTCATGCTGGGTGAGTAGGGAACCATGTTCAGAGTGTTTTCTATCATCTTATCAGCAAATGACTCCGGAATGTTAATACCCATGTAATTGGCAGCATGAATAACTTCCAGCATTTGCTCACGAATCAATTGCATGGTGGATGGATTCTTTAGTAGCAGGTTAGTTTGTGTGTTTAGTGCAACGGCCATTCCGTTGAAAGGCATATTCCATACTGCTTTCTTCCAACGAGCTTCGTTGTATTCCACTTCTTGTGCCTCAACTCCTGCCTCCTGAAAATCAGTTAGCATCTGGTTAAACTGATTTATATCCTTACAAGAGAAATTTCCAATGTTGATAGAACCATAGCATTGATGGTCAACTACTCCTGGTTTCGTCTTTGCCGAGCAGATGAAAGCCAATCCTGCAGCAAGTTGTGCGTTAGGAAACATTGCTTGCACATCGTCTTCTACACCAATGCCATTCTGGATAAGCAGCACGATACTCTTGTTGTGTAGCAATGGAGGCAGCATTTCTTTTAGCAAACCATTTCTTGTGGTTTTCAAAGCCACGATTATCACATCGCATTTAGGCATATTGTTTACGTCATTGTATGCCTGAATATTGTCAAGATGAAAACTGCCATTGCATGAATTTACTTGCAATCCATGTTTGCAAACATGTTCAAAATCACTATGTAACAGGAAATGAACATCCTGTCCTGCACGGCACAATTTTCCTCCGTAATATGATCCTATGGCTCCAGAGCCTATGATAGCGTATTTCATACTTTTTCCCATTGTTGAATGATAGATGTTATTGAATATTTTTTTGATTCTTCTGCTGCAGAATTACCCATTAATGACAATTCTTCTGCTGATTTATTAGCTATATGTTCCATTTGCTTTGCTAAATCATCAATACATTCTGATTTGAAGAATTGAGCATACGAAGGATGGAGGATTTCCTTTGTTACAGGTAATTCTGATGATATGATAGGAAGATGATGGCTCATGGCTTCAATTAGTACTAATCCGAATCCTTCCCATCGTGATGCCAAAACGTAAACAGTAGCATTTGAATAATAGGGTTGAACTGAATAAGTAAATGGGTGAATCAATATTTTGCCTTCTAATTTGTTTTCCTTAATGAGTTGCCTTAAATTAGGTTCTTCGGTACCTTCTCCAACAATATTCAGCTTCCAGCCTTGATTGTTCTGGGTAAACAATGCAAAAGCCTTAATCAAAATATCAAAACCTTTGTGAAGAGGCGACATTCTTCCAATACTTAAAAATGTTTTGCTTTTATGATTACTAGGTGTTCCCGGTTCAAGCGTAAGCGGATTATATATAACTGTTGGCATTATACCTAATTCAGTTTGATATTTAGCAGCATCAGCTTTACATAGCACAATCCAATTATCTAACTTCTGCATTTGGTATTTAAAATGTGAAGCAAGTCCTGGAAGATATGCAGATGTACCTTCAAATAAAGCTTCATAGCTATTATGCATCCATCCTATTACACGTTTTGCATTTAATTGCTTGCGGATTGTTGCAAGTTTTATGCTTAATCCTGCATGAACACCAATAACTAAATCATAGTTACCTTCATTTAGTTTTGAAATGAATTGATTTCTTAAAGCTTTGGGGAAAGAACTATGAGAATAGATGTTCGAGGTGAATCTGTTGTGAGGTAACGCCTTTTTATATAATCCACTGGTAATTCTATGTAACTTTTCTGTTAATCCGTGACCCTGTTTTAGTTTTAGAAACTGTATGTTGACGTCTGATTTGTCCAATTCATAAATCGACTTGTCGCATGTTTCATCATCCTGCAATGAAAGAATTGTAACCTCATGCTCCTTACTCATTGCCGAAGCAATGACTGCAAGTACACGTTGTACTCCACCAATGGAAAGTACGCTGTCGCAAAGGAAACAAATCTTTTTAGGCATAGTTTTGTGTAATTAGCAAACAAATGTAATTCTAATTTTTTGCTGGTACAAATTCTTTTTGCTATTTTTGCAATATTCTTGTAATTTGTATCAAATAATCAAACATATAGTTTTTGTAGGTAATGAAATCTGGTAGTAGGACACATAGAACCATTCGAAATTCGCAGGTTTCGCTTATTCTTTTTCTTATACAGATATTCATAGGCTTTTATTCTAGAAAAGTGTTTCTGGATTACCTTAATGCAGAGGTATTAGGTATGAATACAACTTTAGGAAACATTCTGAGTTTTTTGAATTTAGCAGAACTTGGTATAGGTATAGCTATGTCTACTTCACTATACAAACCTATAAAAAACGATAAAAAAGAAGAAATATGTGATATAATATCCATTCAAGGGTATTATTATAGAAAGATTGCCATAATACTTGCTATTATAAGTGTTCCTGTATGTATTGTGTTAGGATTCTTTTTTGCTAATACATCAGTTAGTCTGACATATATGGCTATTTCTTTTTGCGTATTCCTTAGTGGTTCTTTGTTCAGCTATCTGTGGAATTATAGGCAGGTGTTGATTGAGGCAGATCAAAAGAACTACAAACTCATGCCCTGGATTCATGCTATTCGATATACTAAAATCTTTCTGCAGATAGTTTTCCTGAAATACCTAAATTTAGGAATGTGGGGTTGGATTGGCATGGAAATGGTAGGAAACGTGCTTACTGTTTTTGCAATTAACTATGTCTTGAAAAAAGAATACCCATGGCTTAGAAAATCTGGTAAGGATAAAAAAACATTATTAGTATCTTATGCCTATCTGAAAACAAAGACAAAGCAAGTGTTTGTACACAAACTTGGGTCGTTTGTTTTAGAACAGACAGCACCTCTTATTATCTATGCTTATGTATCACTTACAATGGTGACATACTATTGTAATTAAATGATTATTATAGGTTATGCTGCATCAATGTTGAATGTAATATTCGAAGGAATGGGTGCCTCAATTGGTAATCTGATAGCAGAAAACAACAAGAAACATTCTCTTGATGTGTTTTGGGAATTGTTTACTTCACGCATGTGGATAGCGGCTATTGTAAGTTTTAGCGTGTATGTTTGTGTAACTCCATTTGTGAAGATATGGCTTGGTGAGCAATATCAACTAAGTGCAATTACAGTTTTACTTATGGTTATTGGTATGTTTATACGAATTACTCGTTCTGTTATTGATTCATTCAAGAATGCTTTTCAGTTATTTGGTGATGTCTGGGCACCTATTGCCGAAGCATCTCTAAATCTAGGTGGTTCTGTGTTATTAGGCTATTTTTGGGGCTTGAATGGTATCTTGATAGGAAGTAATTTAAGCCTTGTTATTATTGTCTTGCTATGGAAACCATATTATGTGTTTAAAAATGGATTTCGTGAGTCTTCTGCTAAATATTTTATTCAGTATGTGTTGCATTTAGCAATCATAATAGGATGTGCCTTGTTAACATTGGTATTGTTTGATGTAAGTGATTCATTTAATAGCCATATATGGAGCTTCGTATTTGTTATTGCTATTTATGCAGTTTCATTATATGTGTTTCTACTGGTGTTTACTGGTGGCATGAAACGTTTTACAAAAAGAGTTTTTCGTTTAATATGTAAGGACAGATAGTATGGTTTCAATTGTGGTCCCTGTTTATAATGTGACAAATTATATAGAACGATGCTTGACGTCAATCTGTGCACAGACATATCAAGATCTGGAATGTATTCTTGTTGACGACAAGGGTACAGATGATAGCATGCAAAAGATTACTCGTTTTATCCAGAGCTATAATGGAACCATCTGCTTTAAGATTGTTGTTCATAGCCAAAACAAAGGATTGTCTTGTGCCAGGAACACAGGACTTAAAAATGCAACCCGTAAATATGTGTATTTCCTAGATAGTGATGATTCTATAACACCTGATTGTATAGAACAATTGCTAAATTTGATGAGACAATACCCAGAAGCAGATTTTGTACAAGGAAATATTCTTGATGAAGACTCTTGTTATTGCAAATATAGCTTTCATGAGAATGTACCAGAGTTTGTGGAAGGAAAGGAACAAATTAGCAAATACATGTTGGATGTTGTTACATCTAGTGCGTGGAATAGATTGTTGAAACGTAATTTTATTATACAGAACAACCTTTATTTTAAAGAACGTATAGCACACGAGGATATGCATTGGGTGTATTTCCTGTCACAAAAAGTTAAAGCTGTAGCCTATTGCCACAAAGGAACTTACCTTTATTCAATAGTGGATGGAAGTATCATGACTTCCAAAAATAAAAGCAGTATGATACATCGTTATAGTTCAAGACTTTCTGCATCTGCTGATTATATGCATGATATGAAGTTAAATGGATCGGATATATATAGGAGAAGGTATGCCTGTGTGAATTTAACCAGTTGTGTTGTGGAACTTATGAATCTATGTTCGTTGAAACATTGGCTTTTATTCTGGAAATATATTTTAGGGCTTTCATTTTCTTTGATAGGGAAGTTTACTCTCATAAGGTTTCTCTTTGCTTTATCTCTTATGCCTCCAATATGCTTTTTTGCTGGTCATAGAGCTTTTAAATGGCGAATACAGAAATATTTAATAAATAAAATTTAATGGTATGCGTGTTATATGTGATGCACCAGGACAGACGTGCAATAGGTTATGGACTTATGTCGCTTCTTTGGCCGATTGTATTGTAAACCATCATAAAATGGTTGTTCTTTTCTTTGATTATACCATAGTAGATTTTCCAAATTTCAGGAAAAGTAAATATGTTTATTTCCCTTTCTATCACCCTTGGTATTTGAACAGGGGGAATGGCTGGAATAATTTTAAAGGTGCTACATGGAAGCTAACGCATAGTGAAAAATGGGATAAACGCTTTAAAAAACTTGGTTTTAGAAAAGGTTGGGACACAAGAAATGAGATAGAGAATATTCCTGCCGCTATGAAAGAACTGCAGCATATATTTACTCCTCGTGAGGAAATATGCAAGGAAGCCGAAAACAAATTGAAAGGAATTAAAGAAAACTGCGATATTGTAATAGGGGTACATATTCGAAGGGGTGATTATGCAACATGGAATGACGGGATATTCTTTTATAGCCATAAGGAATATCGTGGTTTTATGGAGGCTGCCATGGAAGTGTTCCCAGGGAAAAAGGTTGGATTCTTTATATCAACTAACGAACCAGTACCTCAGGATGTTTTCGATGGATTACAGGTAGATATGCATAATAATGGCTCTGCAATATTAGATTTGCATACACTATCGCTTTGTGATTATATTATGGGACCTTATAGCACATTTTCGCGATGGGCATCTTTTATTGGAGAAAAACCTTTGTGTTGGTTAGACCATGTTGGGCAATCCATGCATTTCTCCAAGGTACTTAGTTTCTTTAGAATGGAAGATGGTACTACACTGAAAGACTGGTAAAGAACCTTCTGCTATAATCATCTTTCCCTAATGATGTGCTTTTTTGATAAGCTATGTTAGCTAGTTCTGTTCTTTTTTGTTTATCACGGAAAAGATCAACCATAGCATTTGCAAGATTGGTAACTAGCTTATCATTACGCTCTAGCAATATGGCAGCATTATTGCACATTTCTGGTATGCCACCACTGATAGTTGCAATAATTGGCATTTTGCTTGCCATAGCTTCAATGACAGTTGTAGGGTAAGGATCATCCCATACAGAAGGGATTATAGCAACATCCGACATTTTAAGAATACCAGGAATCTTGTCATAGGATTGAAAACCTGTAAAAATGATTCTTTCACTTAATGGTTCGGATATTTCTTTCAGTGATTCAATGAATGGATCATCATTCTGGGAACTTCCATAGAAGTTACCACCGATAATTAATAGTTTAAATGTAGGAAATAGAGGTGCAATAGATACAAAGGCCATTATAAGTTCTTTAATGCCTTTTTCTGTTGTAAGGCGCCCGCTAAATACAAACACAAAATCATTATCTTTTATACCAAATGTATTTCTACTGCATGGTGTTGCCTTTGAAAAACGATCAATGTCAATACCATTGTATATGGTTTGAACGGGGAGCCCATCAGGAATAGATTCCACTCTGCGTTTGATGAAATCAGATACAGTCAAAACTTTGCTTATATGTTTTCTTACTTCGATTATCTTTTGGGTGTTTTCACTTATCATGTCATTGTGGAGATGTAGATAGATAGGTGAATTGGTGACTTTTGATAATTCGATGGAATAACCAGGTCTATTCTCCAGTATTATTGCATCATATTGGTGTTTTTTGATACTATTAATACTTTGTTGCAAATAATATGAAATGGAACTGTCGTAAAAACCATTTTTGTGGGTTAACTTAAATATGAATTTCTTGAATTTACCCCATAATGAACCAGTATCAATATAATAATAATGGTTAAATGTGCTTTTTTGCGGTATGGGATGATTAGGCTTGATGCTATACACACTGATTTCATGGTGTGTTACTCTTTCATTGTAATCCAGATAATAATCCACCAGATTTTCTACGGCTCCTCCTTGTACAGCAGGAACTGGTAAACGTCCAGATGTTAATATGGCAATCTTCATGGCATCAATGTTTCTTGATAAATATCTTCTACTTGTCTTGCTACCCGACGGGCATCAAATCGTTGTTTTATATAGGTACTAGCAGCTTCACCATGCCTTCTTTGTATTTCGGGGTTGTTATAGTAGGCAAGATAAGCTTTTGCTAATTGATCAGGATTGTTGTAATCTACAACAGTGCCATTCTCATTGTTGGTCAGTACTTCACAGGTGCCATCGGTAGGAGTGGCAACAATAGCTTTCTTCATGGCCATAGCTTCAAGTAGGGCAATACTTAGTCCTTCCCAAAGGCTGGGTTGACAATATACATCTATACTATTTAGAACTGCAGGAATGTCGGTTCTAAACTTACTAGTATAAATGATACTTTGTAGTTGGTTCTGTTGTATATAGCTATTTACCTCCTCCTGCATGTCTCCTTCACCAATGAGTAAACCTTTAATATCGGGATTTTCCTTGTGTGCTATTTCTATACTTTTGACGAAGTCGAGTGGTGCTTTCTGAAGGGTTAATCTGCATATTTCTCCAACAAGAAAAGTCTTTTCTTCTATGCCTAATTCTTGGCGAATACTAGATTGTGGTATGTCAGGATTAAATCTAGAAAGGTTAATACCATTTTCAATAACAATGCTGTTCTTTAATCCAAATGTCTTAATGCCCGTTTGCTTGTTACTTTCTGAGACACAGATGATTTTTCGTGCAGATTTGCAAATTAACTTTTCACTCCAGGCTCTTAGTTTTCGGATCAGCCAGGATTGGTCTTGGTGAAAACTCCATCCATGCACGGTATATACCATAGGGATGTGTAGTTTATGGGCAGTATAAAGCATGTTTGATGCAGCTCTGCTGCCATGTGCATGAATTAATTGAATCTTTTTCTCTTTTATAGTTTCTGCAATCTTTTTCTGAACTTTAATGTCAAATGCTTTTTGCGTTTCGATTACAATGCATTTGATACCTCTAGCCTGTAGCGTGTCAATCATGTGTCCACCTGTAAACGACATGGCAATAGGTTCAAATCGCTCTTTGTCTAAGCAATCTATGAGATCTAGAACATGCGACTCGCCACCCCCAATTTGGCCTTGACGGATAACTTCTAATACTTTAATTCTCTCCATGTTGCGTGTGGATGAATTTTTTTGCTGCACCTTTTAGATGGAACAAGTTCAATATGGTTAACATAACCAGTTTAGGTATTTCGAATAACGCCTTAAGCGTATCTTTTGTCTTGTAGTATCGTGGAACAGCAATGTAAAGTGCCATGAAGAAAAGAACTAACATTATCCACCACTTGATACTATGTGCAGGATGAAGGATTGTTATGAGAATAGAGAACACCACTACCAGGAAGATGTTGAGCAAACGTGGCAAAATAGCCTGCTGGAAGGTTTTATCTACATAATCGAGGTTGAAGGGTTGCAATGCTTTTGGCAAATCCTTAATCATGGTGGTTAATGCAAAGAATTGTGCTGCCATCCAACGACGACGTTGTGATTGGAAATTGCCACTCTTCTTTACTTTTTCGTCATATACATAGATGTCTTCGGCATAATGGATATGAATGCGTTGAAAGAGTAAACGTTGTTCCAATTCTTTGTCTTCACCTGCAGTTGATAGAAGAATTACGTTTTCTTTGAACCATTGATATTCAAAGCACATTCCAGAACCAATCAATGCTGATGACAAACCAACATTGATATGTGCTCTGCGGAAGATAGAGTTATTTATCTCTTCGGAAATGGCGTCTAACCTTGCAACTGGAGTTTGACGGGTAGGAGAGGCCAGACGATGACATTGAATCGCCTTGTAACCTGTATGACAAACATTGTTCAAATCATGAAGGAATGATGGTTCTACAAAGTTGTCTGCATCTAATATCACTACATGGTTAAACGATTCTGTCTGTTTGCTCATGGCTAATTTCAAAGCTTTTGCCTTAGAGCTATCTTGATAGGATGCAATGATATTCTGAATTGGTAGATCATTTAAGATGGCGTTGGTTTCATCTGAATGATGATCACTTACTACTACCACTTTGTATTTATCCTGGGGATAATCCTGCTCTAATATTCTTTTGGCGCTTTCAATGATAACCTTGTCTTCTGCATAGGCAGGAAGGATAATAAGGAAACTTTCTTGCTCATTTGCTTCTGGATACGAATATTTTCGTTTGATGACTCTTGATAGTATGCCGAAAATAGTAATATACAACACAGATAATCCGATGAGTACAAACAGTACCCATTCTGCAATTTCAAGCATTACTTGGATAATATCTATGTTCATATTTTACTTATTTGTTTATGTTCAGATTTTCGTCAATGTAATGTTCGGTATGTTCAAATTTTCTTGATTGACCTTTCAAACGGAAGATGTTTCGTAAAGCACCCAACATAACTGATGGTGCTCCTTTATAGAAGAACTTTTCAAATTTGTCATCAACCAAATAATCGGGAAGTGACATGGCAAATATGAACATTACAAATGCTCCTAGTATGTACCATTTAGCAGCGACAAATCCACTGAAGAATGGCCATATTACACACATGATAGCTATAATTGCCATCAGTAGGGTTCGTGGAATAAGCATCCATTGAATAATCTTGTCGGCATAATCACGCTGGTGAGTAAAGATTGCCTTTGGAAGATGAGCAATGTTATGGAAAAGTGCAGAATATTGTGCAGCTAACCATCTTCGACGTTGATTGTTGAAATGGTCGGATTTCTGCGTTTTTTCATCATATACCACAACATTGTCTAGATATTCAATATAAATATTCTGTTTTAACAGCAATGCTTCAAATTCCTTATCTTCACCACTGGTGAATACTTTTCCAACATTCTCCTTGAACCAATCATATTCAAAGGCAATGCCAGAACCAACCAATGCAGAAGAAAATCCAAATTGCACATGTCCTTTTCTAAAAATAGAATTGTTGATTTCTTCAAAGCAAGCATCCAACAAAGCAGAAGGAGTATTGCGGTTTTTAGAAATACGATGTGTCTGAATAATCTTTATGCCAGATTGGTAAGCGTCATTAATAGAATCAAGGAATGAGTCTTCAATCACATTATCTGCATCTAAAACTACAACCATATCATAGTGCTTTAGGTTGGGCATGTGTCGCATGGCATAGTTTAATGCACGCGCTTTAGTTGCAGTCCCTTCCTCGAATTTTGGGAGAATTAGTGTTATTGGAAATTGTGCTAGGTATGTATTGGTCATTTCATTCATGTGATCAGAAATCACCACTACATCGTATTCCTTGGTGGGATATTGCTGGTCGAGAGTTGACATTACCGTTGACATTATAACCTTGTCCTCGGCGTATGCAGGAATAAGAATTAAAAAGCGTGCTTTACGGCTCGCCTTGGAATAGCGATTGTTTTTGTAAAACAATGCACCTAATGCAAAATAGAACATGTAGAACACGGTTCCACATACGATGGCAAAAATGATCCAGTCGATTATTCTTATGAGCGAAGATATTTCCATCCTTTTTCTATTTAACATTACAAATGTAGGCAAAATATCATAAACGACAAACGTTTATGGCTTTTTTGTTGGGGTGTACCAAGAAATCCCATATACCTAGAAGGGTAGCTTTTGCTAACTTTGGTTTCTTATTCGCTAGGTTCTTGAGGATATCCTTGCTACCAGCAACAAATATAAGGTAAAGAATTGATAAGCATTTAATGATATGCTTTCTGTGTTTCATTGCGAAACGGAGTCGGTTGCGAGTTAGGTAATATGCCCGTAGAGGTGAGTTCTGTCCAGTTGATTGACTTTCCTTATGAAAAATAGTGCAACGTGGTTCATACCACATTTCATATTCTGCGTCATCAAATCGTGTGCTCCAATCTATTTCTTCGTAATATAGAAAATAATTCTCTGGCATTAATCCAACATTTTTAAGTGTTGATCTACGAATCAGCATTGCTGCCCCATGCATCAAGGGAATACCACGTGGGGTGTCGTACTCTTCAGAATCTGGTTCTCCACAACCTATGGCCTTGTTTCGTAAGGTAATGGGTGTTAATGGAGTATAGCCAGCAAATTGTATCAGTTGTTCTCCAAATGCAAAGCGTATCTTAGGACAAACACCAGCAATATACTGATAATAATCCATACGTTCAAGAAGGTAATGCAGAGAATCATCTGCTATATAGGTGTCATTGTTGATAAAGAACAGGAAATCTGCAGTTGCGTATTTAATGCCTAGGTTATTACCCCCCGAGAATCCCAAGTTCTCTTTTGAAGCAATTACTTTTATGTTGGGAAATTCTGTTTGTAGTTGTTCTGCTTCATTGTTTTTAGACGCATTATCTACAACGATGATTTCAAATGTGGTTTTCTTGACATTCTGCATCAATGACTGTATCAAGGCTCGTGTATCCTTGATACCATTGTAGTTAATTGTGATGACAGAAATCTGAGGCTTCATATTATGTGGTTTCTAATCCTTCTTGTAATTCTTCTATCTCCTCAACTTCTTTTTCTTCCTCATTCTTATTTTTAAGGAGTTGTTCCTGCAGTAGCTTTTTATCAAAATAAGGCATCATGTAAATAAGTGTTTGCATACCAAAGAAAATCATGGTGTTAGGATATTGGAAGTAAATGTGATTACCATAACCTGCGACCAGCCAAGCTGCGGAACCTGCAGTGAATATACCCGCGATAGTTCTTAATTCCTTGTCTTTAATTCTAAACCAAACGATAAATGTGGCTCCTATAAGTAAAATGATATTTACAAATAAATATATGAAAACACCAACAGAGCCAGTTCTCATCCAAAGATAGATAATTGTTGAATCTGGAGGGGTTATGGCCACAATATAGTACCGATTACTGGGAGGTATGTTTGATGCATCTTTCCCTAATCCGATACCAAAAGGAGCTTCACGCATATATGATTCTATTGCTTTTTGATTTAGTTTTCTAACTTCCATTGAAGCCTCTTCTGTGCCTTGAAAAGCAGATCTCATTCTTCTGACAGATTGAATTCCGTTTCCTATGTTTGTAAATACTAAAAGAAATACTCCTATTATTAATACGATTGTGGTATATGAGAACATCTTCCAATTTCGAGATAGAAATACATAGGCGATAGCACAGCAAATAGCAACTATCATTCCTGCACGTGCTCCCGATAGGAACATGCAATACATAGAGCAAAGGGATACTATTAAGTAAAAACATTTTAGTTTGATATTCTTCCAACTATTTTGTAGGAATAAAATACCAAATATGATAAATCCAATTGCTGTGTGTGCTCCGAGATTTGCAGCATCAGAAAAGAAAGAAAAATATCTAATCAGTGTTCCTGCTCTTAATACATGAGTGTGATATCCAACACTGTTTAGCCATAAACTTTCTCCTTTGTCAAAACCAAAATTTACTTGTGCAAAACATCTAATAAAACATAGTATTAAAAGTATGCCCCAAAGAATAATGAATTTCTTTATATCCTCTTTTGTTCTGAATATTAATGAAAATATTAACATAACAATTAAAGGATCAAATCCGTAAAAGCGCACATCTTTAAACCAGGCTGCGATGTCTAATCCTATACCACATGTGTTATTTATTATTTCTAATGTGGTATAAATCGTCCAGATTCCGTATATTGCGAATATTTTTACAGGAATTTTCCCTTCATCTCTATATTTATTTTTATTGCACAGTAATATTACTAATAACACAATCCAAAATCCTTCCATTAAGATAGAAATTGGTACGGGTATTGAAACATATCTTTCAATACCCATAATGAAGTAGTTTAAGATAAATGTTATTGCAAAAAATAATTGCTGCTGGCGTTTGAAATATACCAGCAGTCCAATTATTGTTCCATAGATGATGAGTGCAACAACTGTATTCATGCTTTATTTTGCATGGGAAACTTCCTTGGCTGTCAATCCCATTTGTGAGATGCGGTAGAAATAGTTGTTGATCATGGTATAAGGTGGTAACTGACCAACAAATTCTTCTACAGCAGGGCGACCAGCTTGAGTTAAATAGATGAAGAAGTTTTCTTTGGTTTTCTTTGACATCATACCAACCAGTTCCTTGTAAGATTTGTTATCTGTATCTTTCCATGTGCGGGTGGCGCGTGCCAATAGTAAGTTCACAGTAGCACCATTAATTAAATCAGAATTAATAGGTGTGTTGGCCATGCATGGATATTCTACAATTGCAATCTCATTTTCTTCAAGGTCAGGGCAAAGGTCGTTGATGCTTTTTGCCATTACATAATTGCTATCTTCTGCCAAGAAATCTTCATCATAAGTAATTCGACGAACCTGCAAACCAATACTGTTCCAGTAATCTTCCAATAATGTTCCAATCATACTTTTGCCGTCGCCTTCTTCTGTAGAAAGCAAGTTAAGAATATTTGGCTGACCTTCCTTGAAATATGGAAGAAGGCTTTTGCTTAGTTGACGTAATGCCATATCATTGATGACCTTATTGTATCTGCGGTAGCGCATTCCACCTTCAGCAGGGAAGGCACCCAATACTTTACCCTTTGTAAGGTTCTCGGTACGCATTCGGTCGCGCAAGGTATGGTCAAGCAATTCTAATACAAAGAAGTATGCTGCTGTCAGTATTAATGTAATAAAGTATGCTGCTAGTAAGATTACTAATCTATTGGTTGGTAGTGAATTCAGTGGGAACAAAGGAGGATTCAACACCTTTAATGTTGCTGTAGTCATTTGCAGGTTTTTCTGACGCAAACGTGCTGTGTTTAATGCTTTCAACATTTCCATATAGTTTGCCTCTATAAATCCAATATGACGTTCCTTACGATTAATGGTTGCTCCGATAGGTGAGAAGTACAGGAATTGCTTATCCAAACGTTCTCTCATTACGTCCATTTCTGCATTTTGAGCTTCTGCTTTAACCAATGTTAGTTTTGCTTCTAGCCATTTGTTAACTAAGTCTTGCAGTTTGACACCATTTGTGCCGGACATTGCTGCCGAAATATCTAAGGTTATCTCTTTTATTCGTCGTTCAGAATTTGCCAAGTCTTCTTTGGCTTTGCTTAAGGCTTGGTTAGTTTCAGTATTTCCTTCCTCATTCATTAATTCAAGGTTAGAGACACGTGACTTTAATTTTGATACCTTATTTAATTCGTTGATGAATTCGTTATTACTAGTGATGATATATGCTTTCTCTCCGAGTTGGTTTTCCAAGAAATCAAGATTGGCTTTTGCTACAGCATAATCCATTAAGACGTCATTTTCTTGTGATTGATGTAGCATATCACGATCGGCAATAACCTTGGTTTGTTCACCATAGTTAATGATACGCTTAGCGACATTGTATGAAATCAAACTGTCTTCAGCATTACAAAGCATGCGGTATAACTTGGCTACTTCTTTTTCGAAGAACTCAATTACATTGTTTGTTTCCCCAAAACGTAGAATTTGATACTGGTCAATAAACTCTTCATTAAGGATTTCAAGTGTGTTGTAGGCTATACCTGGGTCGTCTGCAGAATAACCGATTTCTATCATGTCAGATGCATCAAGGCGTGCAACCTTCAGTTTAGAAGACAATGATTGAAAACTAAACCAAGGGTGACCATAGTTCAAAATGCCATAAATGTAGTTGTTTTGTAAAGGGCGTTCGTAGGCTACTAAATTAGCAACCGTACGTGATTCGTCTTTTTTGTCAATTAATGCTTTTACCTCACCTGGGACGCCTGCGCTTAGTTGTCTATAGTGTTCAGCAGTAATATAGTTGTTGCTTTTATCAGGATCACCATATATCATACAGCGTGCAAACAATCGTAAAGCCACTCGTTTTAAGGTTGATTGTGTGGTAATAATGTTAAGCAGATTTGCCATATTTGCTGCAGTATTTCCTACATTCAATGATGTTCCGGTTTCTAGGTTGTAGCCAGAAATGATACCTGTGTAAATGGTTGTCTTTACGTCGTATTGCTTAGGCATGTTGCGAGTTAAATACCATGCTATGATGAGCGCAATCAATGGGAAAACAATGAGATACCAGCGAATGCGATATAGAAAACGTACAATATATCTAAAGTAATCCATTTGTTTTTTTATTTATTCACGTTTATACTTGTAATAGTATTAGTGATAATGGGTGTGTGAGTTAGAATCTCTAAAATAAGAATGTCGGTTGTGATTGATGATTGGAGCCTTTGATAATTTCCAATCGCATCATTTTCCCATCTTTTTGTTTCTGCTAATTCTCTCACAGTTACTTCTCCCACTTTAAACTGCTGTTCGTTTAGGTGACCTGCACCTTTATATACAGCTGCATTTTCTGCAGCGGTCTTCATAGCAATAAGGTTGTTGGTGATGCTAACATATAATGTGGCAATTCTTTGTTTTAATTCTTCAAAGGCAATTTCTTTTTGGATAGCGACTCTATCTGTGGTTAATTGCTGTCTTTTTACACGACCGCCCAAATCGAACAATGATTCTAAGGGTACATTAACAGATGCGCCAACATTCCAATAATGCTGCTTGCTACCCATGTATTGATAGAAGATAGGGGTCATTACATCAGAATTGCTACCATAGTTGTCCATTACACCGTAACTGTAATTTGCGCGTGCTGTAAAGAAGGTGAGAAAATATTTCTTTTCCTTTCTTAGTAACTCTTCTTGTATCTGTCGTTCTTTCTCTAGTAATTCAATACTAGGGTTAGTGCGGGCGTTTTCAAATAGCAAACCTAATGGCGGTAACTGGAAATCGGCATAATCTATTTCCGACAAGTCACTTGAATCGAAATAGCCCACATTTGTACCATCGTTGTTCAACTGGGCAAAACTCAATTGAACAGCGAGGAAACATATAATAGACAACAAACTTCTTCTTAACATATATTCAATTCTTCAATTCTTATTCTGGGAGTTTTTAGACGTCGTCTTTCTGGGCAAAAGCAAAAATGGTGCGGAACAAAATCTTCATGTCTAATCCGAAACTATATGTGCGGCCATATTTTATGTCGAGTTGCTTACGTTCTTCAGCACTCATTTTGCCACTGTCTCCACGTTTTTCTACTTGCCACAAACCTGTAAGTCCTGCAGGTGCCATGAAACGGTCAATGCAATCATCTGCAGTGAGCAATTCTGCTTCATATAATGGCAGAGGACGGTTACCTACAACACTCATGTCTCCCTTCAGGATATTGAAAAGTTGTGGCAGTTCGTCAATGCTGAACTTACGAATGAATCGTCCAACGTGTGTGATACGTGGGTCGTGTTCAATCTTGACGTATGGGTTTTCCTCCTTGATTTTCTTGTGCTCCTTGTAATCCTCTTCCTTGATGATGGTGTCATCGCCTACCAATATAACATCGTCTTCTTTGATCTCAACATCGCCTAATGGGTTCAATTGAAGGATGTCGCTTACTTTATTGTAAGAGGTCATGTCATCTTCGATGTTTTTCTGCTCGTCGATATACTGATTTTTGTCCATGTATTCCTTCAGTCTCTTGTCGGCATCAGAATACATGCTTCTAAACTTAAGGAAATTGAAGATTTTGTAGTTTGTACCAACGCGCTTACTGGTGTACCATATAGGGCCACGGCTTTCGATAGCGATAGCAATAGCAGTTAGAATGAAGATAGGAGAAAGGATGATAATAGCCAGGAATGAGAATACAATATCAAAAGACCTTTTCCACAATGGAATCTTGAAATGCAGAATTTTCTTGTCTGCCTTATTGTTTGCAAACAGTTGGTCCTGTCGATCTGTGATAAACAGAATCTTATTATGTATCTCAGTCAAGGATGCCATACGCGATATGGTATCGTTGATACCACATTGAAGGTATCGATGCCTTTCTGCTTCGGTAAGCTCGGTTATCATTAAAATAATGTACGCGCGATGAGCACATTCTTGTCTGATATATGTGATTGCTGTAATATCCTCATTCAAGTTTTTCTTTTCCATCAGAACGATGAAATTGTCGTCTTCTGGTGCATTTTTAACCCAGTTTACAACCTCGCGATAGTTTGGCGTGAGTTGTAAAGCTTGGTTAGGCATGTACTTAAGACGTGCCACCGTAGTGATGTCTGATCCTAAATATATAACTTGAAGCATTGGAATGATTGGTTAGATGATTCGCTTTACTCTGATTTTTAACTCCATTGGGTTGAATGGCTTAACAATGTAGTCTTCTGCGCCAATCTCTAACAAACGAATACGTTCGCTTGTAGAGTCTTCGCTTGAAAGCATTACTACAGGAATGTGCTTAAACAATTCATTTTGTTTAATCCATTCAAGGAAATCGTCACCGCGCATACCTGGCATACGGATATCGCTAATAATTAGGTCAGGTGTGTTTCCTTCCTGTAACCATTTAATTCCTTGAAGTCCATCAGGAAGCCAGGTACAGTCAAAATCACTCATCAAATAGATTGAGAGAACCTTTGCAATAGTCTCTTTGTCGTCGAGAATTAATATTCCTTTTTTCATATGAAGATTTAATACTTTCTATCAGTGTTACAATATGTATATATCTAAATGCAAAATTACGATTTTTTTTATCAATTGCCTAATTTTTTATTGAAAATAGGTGTGTGAAATGTTATATTGTGTATGTGAAATGTTGCATTCTACTTAATTTCTCTGCTTTGTCTCTTTGTTTTTGTGTTATTATGTACTTTTTCTGGAAGTATTATTATTCACTTCATAATTGGTTCGAGTGTGTGAAGAAACTTGACGTATTATCCTCTTGCTTTTCTAATTGTTTTTATTACAAAAAGATGTTGTAATATTGTTTTAGTAACATTATAAAAAAAATGTTCAGGAAATATTTGTGCTATTTGATTAATTTCTTTACTTTTGTAGTCGAATTAATTCATAATTTGTCAACACATGCCTAGTACACAAGATTTATTGAATTGTTTTAGAACAGTTAACCCACATGTCAGCGTAGATTGTGTTTTGCTTGCTTTTGATGGAACGCAACTTTATGTTTTACTCGTTAGAAGATCTAACGAAATTGTGGAGGAGGGATTCACGACATTGAAATTACCAGGAAGTCTTATCTATGAAGATGAGGATATTGATGACAGCGCTCGCAGAGTTTTGCATGAACTGACAGGTCTTCAACAGGTGAATATGCGTCAGTTTAAAGCTTTTGGAAAGAAGGAACGCTCAAATAATCCAATGGATAAGAAATGGGTAACTCGTTTCCATAGTTTGCAGCAGAACCCAGGTAGAATTGTGTCTATTGGCTATGTTTCGCTGATGCGTTTGGATAGAAAATTAACCCAATTGACAGATTTGTATGAACCAGAATGGATTCCTGTTAAGGAAGTTCCTGAAATGGCATTTGACCATAATGAAATATTAAATGAGGCATTGCTTTCTATTCGCAGATATACTCAGATGGAACCATCAATTCTGTTTGATCTGTTACCAAAGAAGTTTACTGCTGCGCAGTTTAGAACTTTGTGGGAATTGATTTACGATAAGCAACAAGATGTACGCAATTTCCATAAGAAGATGATAAGTATGGAATACATTGTGGAAACAGGCGAGATAGAAAGTGGTGTAGCACATCGTGCTGCAAGGTATTATAAATTTGACAAAGTTATTTATAATAAACTTAAACGCGGAACTACATAAGATAATTGTATTTTAAATCTCAAATATATGTATTTACTTGGATATGATATTGGTAGCTCTTCAGTGAAAGCTTCACTGGTAGATGCAGAAACAGGAAAGTGCGTTGCAAGTGCTTTCTATCCAAAGAGTGAAGCGCCTATTAAGG
>JAGHTY010000039.1 GCA_018065125.1 Candidatus Minthousia equi | reverse complement strand
AATCAATATGGCAAACAAACGTTATCTTTTCCCAGCCGATTATATGGCTGACCCTTCCGTACATATTTTCAACGGAAAGATTTATATTTACCCTAGTCACGACTGGGAGGCATCTAATGTAGAAAACGACAATGGTGACCAGTACATCATGAAGGATTATCACGTTCTTTCTATCGAAGGTGATCCTATGACTGGTGAGGTTGTTGATCATGGTTGCGTACTTCGTCAGGAGGATATTCCATGGGCAGGTCGTCAACTTTGGGACTGCGATGTTCAGGAGTATGAGGTAGAGGTTCCTACCAATGCAGCAGAGCAGGCAGAAGGCATGGGCTACAGCAAGAAGGTGAAGAAGTACATCATGTATTTCCCATTGAAGGATCGTAATGACGTGTTCCACTGGGGTACTGCTATTGCTGATAATCCTGCAGGTCCTTTCATTCCACAGCCAGCACCAATACCTGGTAGCTACAGCATTGATATGTGTGCTTTCAAGGATGATGCAGATGGTGAGGTTTATGTATATTTCGGTGGCCTTTGGGGTGGTCAGTTGCAGCGCTATGAGAATAACATTCACTTGGAGACTCCACACTTGCCAGAAGGTAAGGAAGATGCTCTGCCAAGCCGTTGCGTTCGCTTGACTAAGGATGGTTTGAACTATGCTGAGGCTCCACGTCCAATCTTGGTTGTTGACGAGGAAGGCAATCCATTGAAGGCAGATGATCCACATCGTTTCTTCGAGGCTTCTTGGATGCATAAGTACAATGGCAAGTATTATTTCTCATATTCTACAGGTGACAGTCACTTGTTGTGCTATGCAACTGGTGATAACCCATATGGTCCTTTCACTTACCAGGGTGTTATCCTTACTCCTGTTGTAGGTTGGACAACTCACCACGCTATTCTTGAGTATGAAGGCAAGTGGTACTTGTTCCATCACGATTCTGTTCCTTCTGGCGGCAAGTCATGGTTGCGTAGCTTGAAAGTAGCCGAGTTGGAATACGACGAAAATGGTAAGATTAAGACCATCGAAGGCATCGACTAATATCATTTTTACATAGATTTGGCCATCTTTTCTAAGATAATGTAATTCTTTGGTAAAAAAGTATTATTATTTTTCTTTGAAGCGTTGTATTTTTGCAACCAAAATAATAATACTAAGAAACAATGAATGCATTTAATGAAAAGGTGGCCAATTTAATGGCTGCTCACGAGGAGTTCCTTTCTCGTAAGAACAAACCAGTCGAAGGTGGCAACGGTATCTTTACCCGTTACCAAAATCCAGTTTTAACCGCAGCGCATACTCCTGTTATCTGGCGCTATGATTTGGATGAGAAAACCAATCCATATTTGATGGAGCGTATCATGATGAACGCGACCCTGAACAGTGGTGCCATCAAGTGGAATGGAAAGTATATCCTTGTAGTACGCGTTGAGGGTGCCGACCGCAAGTCTTTCTTTGCTGTGGCAGAAAGTCCTAACGGTATCGACAATTTCCGTTTCTGGGATTATCCTATTACCATGCCAGATGATGTAATCCCTGCTACCAATATTTACGATATGCGTCTTACAGCACACGAGGATGGCTACATCTATGGTGTGTTCTGTGCAGAACGTCATGATAACAATGCTCCTGCTGGAGATTTGTCTTCTGCTACTGCTACTGCAGGTATTGCCCGCACAGAGGACTTGGTGAACTGGGAGCGTTTGCCAGATTTGAAGAGCAAGAGCCAGCAGCGTAACGTAGTGCTTCACCCAGAATTTGTAAACGGAAAGTATGCTTTCTATACCCGTCCACAGGATGGTTTCATCGATGCTGGTAGTGGTGGCGGAATTGGTTGGGCACTGGTAGATGACATTACCAATGCAGAAGTTAAGGAAGAAACTATTATCGACCAGCGTTTCTACCATACTATTAAGGAGGTGAAGAATGGTGAGGGTCCTCATCCTATCAAGACACCTAAGGGATGGTTGCACCTAGCACATGGTGTTCGTGGCTGTGCTGCTGGTTTGCGTTATGTGCTGTATATGTTCATGACTTCATTGGAAGATCCTACTAAGTTGATTGCTTCTCCTGGAGGTTTCTTCATGGTTCCAGAAGGTGAGGAGCGTATTGGCGACGTTAGCAACGTGTTGTTTACCAATGGTTGGATTGCTGATGAAGACGGTACCGTAAAGATTTACTACGCATCTTCTGATACTCGCATGCATGTGGCAACCTCAACAATCGACAAGTTGGTTGACTACTGTATGAATACTCCTGTTGATGGTTTGACCACCAGCGCATCAGTAGAGACTTTGAAGAAGCAGATTGCCAAGAACCTTGAAATACTTGGAAAGTAATTAGCACAATGAACATAGAAAAATTAAAGGCAGAAGCTAAGGATGTTTTGCAGAATAACATCCTTAGTTTTTGGTTAAATAAGATGGAAGACCGTGAAAATCGCGGTTATTATGGCCAGATGACTGGCAAGGGTGAACTGGTTAAGACAGCCAATAAAGGTGGAATTTTGAATGCCCGTATGCTGTGGACTTATTCATCTGCCTATCGTGTGTTGGGAAACCCAGAGTATCTGATGGCAGCAACCCGCCAGAAGGACTATATTCTGGAGCATTTCTATGACAAGGAGTTTGGTGGCACTTTCTGGGAACTGGATTATTTGGGTAATCCTGTAGATACCAAAAAGCAGTTCTACGCCCTTGGATTCATGATTTATGGCTTGAGTGAGTACGCTCGTGCTACCGGAGACAAGGAAGCCCTGGAGTATGCCATCCGTCTTTTTGAAACCATTGAGGAACATTCTTTAGATAAGGAATACAATGGTTACATCGAGGCATGCACACGTGAATGGGGAGAGATTGCTGATATGCGTCTTTCTGATAAGGATGCCAATTTCCCAAAATCACAGAACACCCATTTGCACATTATAGAACCTTACACAAATCTGTATCGCATCTGGAAAGATGAGCGTTTGGAAAAGGCATTGCGCAATCTTATCAATATCTTTACCGATAAGATTCTGAATCCAGAAACCCATCATTTGGATTTGTTCTTCGAGAACGACTGGACACGTGGCGCAGGTGCCTTGGAAAGCTACGGACACGATATTGAATGCTCTTGGCTGATGCACGAGGCAGCACTGGTGTTAGGTGATGAAGCATTGCTTGCCAAGATGGAAACCGTAGTAAAGCAAGTGGCAAAAGCCAGTGAAAAGGGATTGATGCCAGATGGCAGCATGGTTCATGAGGCAAACTTGGATACGGGCTACGTTGACAGCGATTTGCACTGGTGGGTACAGGCAGAGACTGTTGTGGGCTTTATCAATCTTTACGAGCATTTCAATGATGAAGATGCTTTGAATAAAGCCTTTTCTTGCTGGGAGTACATCAAGAAGAATCTGATTGATTACGAAAATGGAGAGTGGTTCTGGAGTCGTGACAAGGACGGAAACCTTAATACTACCGATGACAAGGCAGGTTTCTGGAAGTGTCCTTACCATAATGGACGTATGTGCCTTGAAATCATAGAACGATTCAAATAGGCCTACTTATAAGTCAACAAGTCAACGAGTCAACAAGTCAACGAGTCCGTTGTCTGTTGTCAATTTAAACTTTTAAACCCTTAAACTTTTAAACCCTTACAAATGAAAAAGACATTATTTACAATAGTTGCCTTGGTAATGGCAATGACAGTTCAGGCAAAAGTAACACTGCCTGACCAGATTGGAGACTATATGGTGCTGCAGCAGCAAACAAATGCTAAGCTGTGGGGATGGGCAAAGGCAGGCGCCTCAGTACAGATAACCTGCTCGTGGAATGATGCAGTTGTAAAGACAAAGGCCGACAAGAACGGTCGTTGGGAAGCATTTGTTGCTACTCCTGCTGCTAGTTTCGATGCACAGATAGTTACTATCAGTGATGGTGAACCTGTTCAGTTAAACAATGTGCTGATAGGTGAAGTGTGGTTGGCGTCAGGTCAGAGTAACATGGAAATGCCTTTGATGGGATTCTGGAATTGTCCTATTGAAGGTGCCAATCAAGTTGTGGCACGTGCCAATGACTACAAGGGAAAGATTCGTTTTGCCACTATGGAACATCCAGAGTGCTTTACCGTTCAGGATCGCGTAGCAGGTGCCTGGAAGGATTGTACACCCGAGAATGCTCCAAGATTTGGCGCAACAGCATTCTTCTTTGCACAGAATCTTTCAGACATTTTGAATGTACCTGTTGGTATTGTGAATACCGCATGGGGTGGTAGTCGTGTAGAAGGTTGGATGCCAGCCGACATTTTGAAAGAGTGGGGTGAGGCCTACACCGAAGAAGAAATCAAGAAGGAACCACAGGGCTGGTTGCGTTCTGAAATCATGTATAATGGCGTTTTGGCACCAGTTATGGGTTACACCATCCGTGGTTTTATCTGGTATCAGGGATGCAGCAACATCGATCATGACAAGGACTACACCGAGCGTTTTGCTAAGTTGATAACCATGTTCCGCCAATGGTGGGGACAGGGCGACCTTCCTTTCTATTATGTAGAGATTGCTCCATATAACTATGGCGAAGGCAGAATCAATGGTCCTTTGTTGCGTGAAGCACAGTACAAGACTCAGTTTGTAGTGCCAAATAGTGCTATGGTAAGTACCAACGACTTGGTATCGCCTTGGGAGGTTAATCAGATTCATCCAAAGAACAAGAAGGATGTTGGTCAGCGTTTGTCGTACTTGGCTTTGCAGAACGATTATCACATTGGCGGTATCTATAGTCGCGGACCAGAATATAAATCCATGGAGGTAAAGGATGGTAAGGCTTACGTCTTGTTCAACTATGCCGAGGATGGATTTAGCCGAATGCAGGATGCCGAGGGTTTTGAAATCTGCGGCGAAGACCGTAATTTTGTAAAGGCAGAGGTAAAAATCAATCCAAGTAACCAGCGTGAACTCATTATAAGTAGCGACAATGTGCCTGCACCTGTAGCAGTACGCTATGCGTTCAAGAATTTCCAAATTGGAAATATGGCAGGAGTACATGGATTGCCAGTTGTTCCTTTCAGAACAGACGATTTTTAACTTTTAACCCTTTAAACTTTTAAACTTTTAACCCTTTATAT
>JAGHTY010000175.1 GCA_018065125.1 Candidatus Minthousia equi | reverse complement strand
CCCTTAGAGTTCTGAATCAAAACGATCAAAATCATCAGCACAGCTGCCAGAACTACCAAAGAAACGAATAATACGTACATTTTTATTCTTTATTTGTTTTATTGTTTATAATCAATTTTTCCAAAAATCTCATTTGGTCTGCAAAGTAAGCATTTTTTTTTGGATTTTTCAAACTTAATCGCCTAATAATTTCTAAAGCCTTAGAATATCGTTGTTGTTTGATGTAAATTCGGGCTAAAGTCTCTGTCAAACAACTGTCATCTTCAACAATTGCAGCAGAATCATCTGTATTCTCGGAACTTTGTTCACTCTGCATATTCTTGCTTTGAGCGTCGTCTTCTGCTGCGGGAATATTTGTCAAATCTATACGTACATCGGGTTGATGCGTTTGAATGAAAGAATCAATCAGATGGTCGGTTCTATCTCCAGGTTCTTGTTCTGCTGCAGGAAGAGCATCTTCCATCTGCATCAGATAAGCCACATAATCACTTGCAGGATTAACAGGCACAGCACTACCCTTTTCTGGATCTTTAGGAAGTGTACTAAGGAACTGGTCAATCAGTGAGATTGTACGATCAGAATTCTGTGTTTCTGCCTCCTCCTTCAAAGTGCGTTCATGTGGTTCTATCTGGTAATTCTTACCTTCTATCAAATTAAATAACACACGACAATCAGAGACAAATATGGCAGCCTTTTTCAATTCATCACCAAAAGACTTGTCGTGCAACAGATATAGATTCCAAAGGAATAGCAAGCGAGCAGATTGGTAATATGGGAAACGAGCCAACAAACTCCTTAAATCATAAAGAGTATCCTGGTTCAGTTGTTCGGGATGATTTATATAATGACAAATATCCATTGTTACCAATTCGCTACTGTTGCATTAAATATCTGGTCTACAATATCCTTACACATTTGTCCTACCAATTCTTCCTGAACGGCACTCAACTGTTGCTTAGAATCAAACTGAGTGGTAGCAGAGAACTGCTGCTCAAAATCCTCATCATGATTTGCATTGTTGGTAAAACGCACATTCACAACCATCTTCAACTGTATCTGAGCAGAGTATCCATCTGCACCTACAGCTTGGTTCATCTGGCTATAATCGGTAATTTCACCTGTCAACACCAAATCGCCATTTCTTTTTACCTGCTGCAAACGAGTTGATTTTGCAAAAATATCTGTCAGTTCATTATTGAACATCGCCTGCATAGGTCCCCAAACATAGCTTGAACGAATAGGGAAATTCTCGATGGTAATGGTCTTGGTCTTGGTGTAATCGATTGACGCACCATTGAATTTATATGAGATGCTGCAAGCTGCCAACACCACACAAGCACACAAAACAAAAGAAAGTTTTTTAATCCAAGCCATATTCCTTTATTTTACGGTAAAGTGTTCTTTCTGATATTCCTAGTTCAACTGCTGCATCACGACGACGATTGTGGTTCTTCTGCAGGGCATTCACAATCAAGAGTTTTTCGTTATCCTTGATAGATGTTGTTGATGCCTGTTTCAGTTCTTCTACCTCTTTATATTCTTCTGCATCCTGAAAGTCAAGTTCTTCAACAGCAGGGAATGAAGTGGCAGCAGGAGGCAATGTTGGTATGTGATCTGTTCCACCAGCAACAGGTTGTCCATGAACCAAAGATTTTAGTTCATTTACATCCTTTGTAAGCACAGATAGCATACTGAAAATCATGCCTCGATCATGTGAATAGGATTGCAAGTCATCGCTATTCACCGGTGATGAAACAACCAAATCAGTTGTTTCTCTATCTAAAGGAATATAGTTACGCAGGATGTCGGCAGTCAATTCTCTTGACTGTTCCAAAATGCTAATCTGTTCAGTGATATTTTTCAACTGACGAATATTACCAGGCCACTTATAGTTCATAAGCACCTGACGAGCAGCCTCATCTGCCAATCGAACTGGAGGCATGTTATACTTCTCTGAGATTTCACCAGCAAATTTGCGGAACAGCAAAACAATGTCTTCCTTACGTTCACGCAATGGTGGAATCTTGATTGGAATAGTATTCAGTCGATAGTATAAATCTTCACGGAATCTACGTTCAACAATAGCACGGTTCATGTTCACATTGGTGGCAGCAACAATTCTCACATTGGTTTTGCGTACCTCTGATGATCCCACGCGGATATACTCTCCTGTTTCAAGAACACGCAACAATCTTGCCTGTGTTGACATTGGCAACTCTCCTACTTCATCCAGGAAAAGAGTACCGCCATTGGCAGTTTCAAAATAACCGGCATGGTCACTTGTGGCACCTGTAAATGATCCCTTCATGTGTCCAAACAATTCAGAATCAATTGTTCCTTCTGGAATAGAACCACAGTTAACGGCAAAGAACTTTCCATGCTTTCGACTTCCATTATCATGGATTACACGAGGTATCGCTTCCTTACCAACGCCACTCTCTCCTACGATTAGTACAGACAAATCTGTTGGTGCCACCTGCAAGGCCACATCCAATGCATGGTTCAATCCTTCAGAATTGCCCACAATGCCATAGCGCATTTTTACATTTTGTAGATTTGTCGTTACCATATCATTCTATTTAGGGTGACAAATTTACGACTTTATTTTTAGATTGAAAAAGAAAGCACAAAAAAAGAGGATGAACCCAAACGATTCATCCTCTTTTAGCATTATTTAATCTTATGGAGATTATACGAACCACTTAACATAGCAGAAGTCCTGACGGTGTGGCAGATCTGCATTCTTTGGGAACATACGGTATGCAACCTTGAAAGTACCGCCCTTATCCATCTTGTGCTCTACCTCGAAGGTATAGAGGTTACCCTCCTTCTTTACAACCTTCATTGGTTCAATGTTGTGGATACGGGTTTCGCCCTTCTCATCTACATAGGTAGTTACCAATTCAATACCGATTGCATCGTCCAAGCCTTGCTCGTCAACAACGTGACGGATGATGTACTTCTGACCACTTGCAACCAGACCCTTCTGAGCAGCCTCTGGCTTTTCTGAAGATACAACGTGAATACCATCCCAACGACTTGCAACAGTTTCCTTCCACAGTGCAATTTCCTTTGCCTTCTTGCAATCGTTTGCAGTCAATACCTGCTCACGTGCTGCCATTGGGCAATAGAACTTAGAATAGTAGTCATCCAGCTGACGCTTCATAGTGTAGTGAGGAGCAATCTGTGCGATAGAGTTCTTGATAGTGCGAACCCAACCTTCGCTGTAACCCTTCTCGTTCTTGTTGTAGTACAATGGAAGGATTTCGTTCTCCAGCAAATTATAGATAGTAGTTGCATCCAACTGATCCTGGTGCTCCTGATTCTGGTAAGTACGCTTATCGGGCAATGCCCAACCAGCACCCTGACGATAGCCTTCATACCACCAACCGTCCAATACAGACAGGTTAACAACACCATTCATCAATGCCTTTTCACCTGATGTACCAGATGCCTCAAGAGGACGAGTTGGAGTGTTCATCCAAATATCTACACCAGATACCAAACGACGAGCCAATTCCATATCGTAGTTCTCCAGGAAGATAATCTTACCCAAGAACTCTGGACGACGGCTAATCTCGAAGATCTTCTTGATCAAGCCCTGACCTGCACCATCATGTGGGTGAGCCTTACCAGTATAAAGGAACTGAACAGGATACTTAGGGTTGTTAACAATCTTAGCCAAACGATCCAAGTCTGAGAACAACAGGTGTGCACGCTTGTAAGTAGCGAAACGACGACCGAAACCAATGATCAAAGCATTTGGATTAATCTGGTTAATAACAGAGATAATACGCTTTGGATCACCCTGAGTCTTCAACCAGCTCTCAGTGAACTCCTTCTTGATATAGTCGATCAACTTGTTCTTCAAGCCCATGCGAGTAGCCCAGATTTCCTCATCTGATACATTGTAGATGTTCTTCCACAATTCAGCGTTGCTCTGGTCGCCATAGTACTTCTTATCCAAGTGCTTGCCATACAACTTCTTCCACTCGGTTGCACTCCATGTTGGGAAGTGAACGCCATTGGTAACATAACCAACGTGGCTTTCTTCTGGGAAGTAACCATTCCAGATACCAGCAAACATCTTCTTTGATACCTCACCATGCAACCAGCTAACACCGTTAACTTCCTGAGAAGTGTTGCAAGCGAAGGTTGACATACAGAAACGCTCACCGTGATCATCTGGATTCATACGACCCATACCGATGAACTCATCCCATGAGATACCCAGCAAATCTGCATAACCACGCATGTACTTGCCAAACAAGCCTTCATCGAAATAGTCGTGACCAGCAGGAACTGGAGTGTGAACAGTATACAGAGAAGAAACACGAACCAACTCCATTGCCTCGTTGAAGCTGTAGCCTTCCTTAACGAAGTCTACCAAACGCTGAACGTTGCAAAGTGCTGCGTGACCTTCGTTGCAGTGATAGATATCCTTCTTGATGCCCAACTTCTTCAAAGTCAATACACCACCGATACCCAACAGAATCTCCTGCTTCAAACGGTTCTCCCAGTCACCACCATACAATGCGTGAGTGATTGGTTTGTCGTAGTCAGAGTTCATCTCATTGTCAGTATCCAACAGATACAAAGGAATACGACCAACGTTTACACGCCATACATATGCGTGAACCTGATAGTTGATATATGGAACGTCAACAACCAATGGAGTGCCATCTTCATTCAGAACGCGCTCGATAGGCAGTGAGTTAAAGTCCTGAGCCTCGTAGTTAGCAATCTGCTGACCATCGATAGACAGGCTCTGGGTGAAATATCCATAACGATACAAGAAACCTACAGCACACAAATTTACATTTGAATCTGATGCTTCCTTCAAATAGTCACCAGCCAAAACGCCAAGACCACCAGAATAGATTTTCAAGACCTGATTCAAGCCATACTCCATACACAGATAGGCTACAGATGGACGATTCTTGTCTGGTTCAACATCCATGTAAGCACGGAACTTGTCATAAACTGCATCCATCTTTCCCAGAAGAGCCTTGTCCTTTGCCATCTCTTCCAGTTTTTCGTAACTCAAGCGGCTCAACAATACAACAGGATTCTTGCCTGCAGCCTTCCAAGCTGCCTCGTCGATACTACTGAACAAATCACGGGCCTCATAGTTCCAAGACCACCACATGTTGTGTGCCAGTTCATTCAGTTTGGTCAATTCTTTTGGTAAAGTAGCGTTCACATTTACCTCTTTCCAATTGGCAGCATTAGTGTTACTTGCTTTAATCTTCATAATTCTCTCAAGTTTATTATTAAATAATGTGTTATCTTAATCACTTTGCATTTCGAGCAGCAGCATTGCGCAATGCCACATCGTATGCCTTATAATAATAGGTAATGAAATTCTGCCACAAGGCCTTCTTTGCCAAGTTGCCAGCCTTTGTGCGAATTGCCTTTAGCTCTTTGTCTGATTTCAGTGAGTAGTTCACCACAGTATCCTTGATAACATCAGCTACCTCTGAGTAGTTATAGTCTGTGCGGTGAATAACCTTCACGCCATCTTCTATCTCGCCATAATGACCAAACTCGCTATTTGCCCAAAGGCCGAAACCTGCAAGGTCGGTAGTAATGGCAGGAACCTTAAATGCCACACTCTCAAGTGGAGTATAGCCCCAAGGCTCATAATAAGATGAGTAAACGCTCAGGTCGTTACCCAATACCAAATCATAATATGTCATGTTCAGGATACCATCCTTGCCATCCAGATAACAAGGAACAAAAATAATCTTCACCTTCTTATCAGCGGCATTGTTCATATCCATCCACTTCAT
>JAGHTY010000078.1 GCA_018065125.1 Candidatus Minthousia equi | reverse complement strand
ACGTGTCTCGGTTCCTACTCCCACCTTACGCTCAATCCAATTGCCATAATTGTCGCGCTTGGTAATCTCTATCTGGTTCACACCACTTTCTGTGGCACCCTCTACTTCGTCTACAGTCTTCCATTTTTCGGTAATGGCCTCACCTGCATCGTTATACTCGTATGTGCGGGTATAAGAATAGCCTCCATCACCACCTGTAACAGATTTCAGTTTCTTTGCTTCAAGGTCGTACTCATAACTCTGGCTTTCACCAGTAATATAGATGCTCTCAATATAGCCCTCATCATTGCGGCTGATATTTTCGACCAATGTAGCCGAATGAGATACAATCGTTCCATTCTCATCAAATGTTATCTTGTCCTCATTTCCACCTACAATAACTGTCTGAACAGGGCCTTTCAAATCAAATGTAATCAAATCGGGTGAAGTAAAGTTTGCCTTCGCAATACTGTCCTTCATGATACTATCTTTTCTAAGACTATCCAATCTGGCCTGTTCGGCAGCAGATTTACCCTTATCTCCACAAGCCATGAAGGCAACTGATACGAATAATATAAAGAGTAGGTTCTTCATAGCTTATTTCTCATCATCGGCATAACCTATGCCTACTTCGGTAACAGGATGTGCAAAGTCGAAGATCTCTTCATCCTTGAAGAAACGCTTCAGTTCAATAGCGGCATTTTCTACAGAGTCACTGGTGTGAACAATGTTCTGCTGGCCTGACATTGAGAAATCGCCACGAATGGTTCCAGGAACTGCCTTGCGGCTGTTAGTAGTGCCAGCCATCTGACGAACAACCTCTACTGCTCCCACTCCTTCATAACAGCATACAATAACAGGAGTCTTCTGCATAGATGCCATCAAACCAGGGAAGAATGGACGCTCTACCAAATGAGCATAGTGTTCCTTCAGAATTTCATCACTCAGCTGCATCATCTTCATACCAGCCAAACGCAAACCTTTCTTCTCAAAACGTGCGGTAACCTCACCTACCAAACTGCGTAAAACGCAAGATGGCTTTAAAATTACAAGTGTTCTTTCCATACTTTTTTATATTAGATATTGTTTATTTTGCAAACTTACACAAATTCTTCCACATATACATTGAAATACATGAAAAATATGCGTACCTTTACATCGCAATTCAAAATATACACCAAAAAACTAATTATGAACCAAATCAAAAATTGCGTAAAAGCTATGAGTTTAGCAGCAATGATGACCGCCTGTGCATCTGGTTCTGTAGAATCCATCGAGCAGAAAGTTGACGACTTGTACAATAAGATGACTCAAGGAGAACGCCTTGCACAGTTACATGGCATTTATTTATCAGACTTTTTTGATGAGAACAACAAACTGATTGAAGAAAAGTGTAAAGAACTGATTCCTAACGGAGCAGGTCATTTTTCTCAGTATGGCGTAACCCAGCGCAAATCTCCAGATGAGTTGCGCGATATGGTTAAGCAGATGCAGGATTGGATCAAAAAGAACACACCTAATGGCATACCAGCCCTATTCCATGAAGAGGTTCTTACTGGTGTAGCCACCCAGGGTGCTACCATCTATCCACAGCAGATAGGATTGGCATGTTCATTCAATCCAGAACTGGCAGAGGTAAAGACATACCAGACAGGTGCTGCACTGAGAAAAATGGGTGGTGCCTTGGCACTTTCTCCAATGATTGATGTAGTACGCAATCCATCTTTCAACCGTCTGGAAGAGGGTTATGGAGAAGACGGTTACTTGAGTGCAGAAATGGCTGTAGCATTCGTAAAGGGCTTGCAGCACGATAATCTGAAAGAAGGTATTGCTGCCTGCACCAAGCACTTCCTAGGCTATGGTGGTGGAGGTGATGCCCCAAAGAAAGAACTTATGGAGGAAATCCTGCTGCCACATGAGGCTGTTATCCGTATGGTGGGTAGTCATGTGGTAATGACTGGTTATCATGCAATTGATGGCACTCATTGTGTAGCCAACAAGGAAATGATGCAGACCATCCTACGTGATTACCTGAAGTTTGATGGCATCATGGTGAGCGACTATGGTGCAATCGAACAGATTGACGACAGCAAGACCGACTTGCAACGTGCTGCAGAAGCTATCAATGCTGGTAACGATGTAGATTTCCCAAAGGGCAACAGTTACAAACTCCTTCCCGAGGCAATTGAGAAAGGTATGGTTAGCGAAGAAACCTTTGCTACTGCCGTAAAGCGCGTGCTGAAACTAAAGGCTCAGTTGGGTTTGCTGGATGAGAATCCAAATCTGTATGCCGAAGGTCATATCGAATTTGATACTCCAGAGGAACGCGAAACCTCATATAAACTGGCTACACAAAGTGTAGTTCTTCTACAGAACAATGGTATTTTGCCACTGAAAGAACCTAAGAAGATTGCTCTTACAGGTCCTAATGCCAACAGCATGTGGGCAATGTTGGGCGATTATACCTACCCTTCTATGCGCTACTTCTGGCAGCAGGAGATGGAAGATGACATGCACCCTCGTATCGTAAACCTGAAGGATGGTTTGACCAACAAGCTTCCTCAGGGTTCAACATTGGAGTACAGCCGTGGTTGCGACTGGACCGAAGAGGTTGAGACCTTGGTAGATCAAAGTGGTGACCCACGTGTAGCATACCTGAAGGATATTCAGAACCGTATGATTGACAGTGGTGAGGAAGCAAACTTGGATAAAGCTGTAGCCATTGCTGCCAAGAGCGATGTGATTGTAGCTGCCGTTGGTGAGAATGTTATTCTTTGTGGCGAGAATCGTGACCGAAAGGGTCTTCGCCTTCCAGGAAAGCAGGAGGCATTCGTTGAAAAACTGATTGCTACAGGTAAGCCTGTAGTATTGGTTATCTTTGGTGGTCGTGCTCAAGTAATCAAGGGATTGGCAGAGAAATGTGCTGCTGTAATTCAGGCTTGGTACCCAGGTGAAGAAGGTGGTAATGCATTGGCCGACATCATTTATGGAAATGTAAGTCCATCAGGTAAATTGAGCGTCAGCTATCCTGCTGTAGAACTGAATGAACCTATTTGCTATAACTACGGTTTGGAAAATGATGCACGTGTTGCCTATCCATTTGGATTTGGTTTGACCTATACCACATTCCAGTATGAAAACCTTAAGATGGATGCAGAAGCTGCTACAAATGCTGAGAAAATCAATGTCAGCTTCGACCTGACCAACACTGGCAGTGTTGCTGCAGATGAAATCGTACAGCTGTATGTATCGCCAGTAGAACGTTCTGCAAAACTCAAGCCAATTCAGTTGCAAGGCTTCAAGCGTGTTTCATTGAATCCTGGTGAGAAGAAAACCGTTACCTTCCAGGTTTCACCTCAGCAATTGGGTTATTACCAGAACAACCAATGGGCAGTAGATGCTGGCAGATACCTTATTAAGATAGGTGCTTCTTCTGCAGATATTCGCCTGCAAGGTGAGGTTCAGTTAACAGGTGAACAGTTCGTCCTTCCATTAAGAACAAATTACTTCACGAAATAAAATAAATAAGGCTCCCGATTTGGGAGCCTTATTTATTTGGACAACAGACTACGGACAACAGTCTTTGTGACTCGTTGACTTGTTGACTCGTTGACTTAATTAATAAGGAACACTTTTGTCACGCCTTTCCAAGTAGCCTTGACAGTAGCACGACCATCAACAATCTTTCCAATTTCAATCTGTACGTCCTTATTGTCACAAGTAGCGGTAAGTACAGAGTTATCATTCATGCGACCATAAAGCTGATAGTGGTTGTTCATGGTATAGCCATTGAGATTGGTAGAGAGTAATGGTTCACGTGGGATGGTAAGGTTCACGCCATCAACAGCAATCTTTACCTGTGGAATCTGTTCTGGTGAAGGACGGTATGCTGGTCCATCGTTCTCAGTACCCTTAGCAAAACTAATACCTATCAGATCTAGCAAACCCTGAGGACGCTGAGGACCACGAGGACCACCCCAACGAGGACGTTCAGGTTCTTTCACCTCAGGACCTTCAACAACAAGATAAATGGCATGCTTGCCGGCAAGACCTTCTACCCCAGGTATACGAACTGTTTCTATTGTATAATCTCCTGGTTTTGCTGCCGTTACATCTATAGTTGCTATCTCCTTGCCTTGCCAAGTGCTGTTGGTATATGGACCATCGAGCATAACATGAATCTTAAATGCCTGATTCGTTCCATGGCGTAAAAAGATATTAATAAAGGCATTGTCGCCAGTCTTGAAACCTTCAAAAGCCTTACATCCCTTCGTATCCTCGGCAAGACCGGCAAAGTTGAAATACTTGAAACCAATGATATTGCCATTCTTCAAACCTGCAAGATCCATAGAGTTGTTCCAAACATCACGCTGATCCTGCATAGCTTCGTTATTGTTGATGTAGCAAGCAATACCTGCAGAATAGTACTTGAAAGGATCCAAACCGAAAATCTGGAAGCCTTCAGATGTAACCTCGGCTCCTGTATAATGATCACCATTAGATGCTAATGCTGTCCACTCTTCATTTGGCGCATAAGGATCATATCCAGTAATACGCACCTGACCACCTTTGGCAACAGGTTTCTTGTCCCACTCAATCTTTACTGGAGCCACCATTGTCTGACGGGCATTGCCAAAGCCACGAGGAGGACGATGATAGAACACATACCACTGACCATTGATC
>JAGHTY010000036.1 GCA_018065125.1 Candidatus Minthousia equi | reverse complement strand
CTTCTAACTACAGATCATAAAGAATAAGGTGGAGAATTTCTTCACCTTATTTTTTTTGCTCATGAGTTATGGGTTATGAGTGATTAGGGGACCCTCCCGACCTCCCTTAAAGGGAGGAGGTTTAAAAGACAACGGACTACAGTCACTCGCTACGCTCGTACGATAACGAAAACGATAACGAAAGCCTTTAAACTTTTAATTAGAGCCTGAGACGAGTGAAATGTCAAACTTGTTTGAACATTTCCGAGACGACGGTTCTAATCGACGAAGTCAAACTTTTAAACCTTTATAAGGTCTTGTTGACCTTTCTTCCCCCTTTAAGGGGGATTGAGGGGGTCTCCTCGTTGACTTGTTGACTCGTAGACCGGAGCACAGCGACCAATATGTAATAGAATATTAAAATAACATAGCTTTTTTGGAAAAGAAAAAAATAAAGTCTATCTTTGTGAACAGAAAAAAATAACAAAAAAATAGATGAATTACAAATGGAGCTATGAACCACCTTCATCTGATAAAATTGAAGCTGCAAAGCTACTGGCAAAAGAGCTGAACATTAACCCTGTTCTGGCCCAACTGCTTCTTGACAGAGGCATTACCACAGCAGCCGATGCAAAGCGTTTCTTCCGTCCACACCTCAGTGAACTGCACGATCCGTTCTTGATGAACGACATGGATGTGGCTGTAGAACGACTGAACATGGCCATGGGCAGAAAAGAGCATGTAATGGTTTACGGCGATTACGACGTAGATGGTACTACGGCTGTAGCGTTGGTGTACAAGTTCTTGCAGCAATTTTACTCGAACGTGGATTACTATATCCCCGACCGATACGAGGAAGGTTACGGCGTATCACACCAGGGTGTGGACTATGCCTATGAGCAGAATGTGAAGCTCATCATCGTACTTGACTGCGGCATCAAGGCTGTAGAAGAGATAGCCTATGCCAAGGAAAAAGGCATAGACTTCATCATTTGCGACCACCATGTTCCCGATGACATCCTGCCCCCTGCAGTTGCTATCCTGAATGCCAAGCGAACCGACAACACTTATCCCTACCCTCACCTCTCGGGGTGCGGCGTGGGCTTTAAGTTTATGCAGGCATTTGCCAAAAGCAATGGCATAGAGTTTAATCAGCTCACCCCTCTTCTTGATTTGGTAGCCGTGAGCATTGCATCGGACATTGTTCCTATCATGGGAGAAAACCGTGTGCTGGCTTGCCACGGATTAAAGCAGCTGAATTCAAACCCAAGTGTTGGCATGCGCGCCATCCTTGAGGTGTGCGGACTGAGCGGAAGAGACATTACCATGAGCGATATTGTGTTCAAGATTGGTCCTCGTATCAATGCCTCGGGCCGAATCCAGAACGGAAAGCAAAGCGTGGAACTGCTGGTAGAGAAAGATTATCCCCGTGCATTGGAACTGGCACATCAAATTAACGAATACAATGAGATGCGCAAGGACCTTGACAAGCAGATGACCGAGGAAGCCAACCAGTTGGTTGAGCAATATGCCGAACTCAAGGAAAAGAAAAGCATTGTCATCTTCAATGAAGAATGGCACAAGGGTGTAATTGGTATTGTGGCATCACGCCTTACCGAAATCTATTTCCGCCCTGCCGTGGTACTTACCCGAACCGATGACATGGCAACAGGTTCTGCCCGTAGCGTATCTGGTTTCGACGTGTACAAAGCCATTGAGCACTGTCGTGATTTGCTTGATAACTTTGGTGGTCACACCTATGCTGCCGGTCTTTCGCTTAAGGTAGAGAATGTTCCCGAATTCACCCGTCGTTTCGAGGAATATGTCACCAACCATATCGAACCCGAGCAAACCTGTGCCATCCTAAACGTAGATGCCGAACTCGATTTTAAAGACATCAGTGGAAAGTTCCATCAGGATTTAAAGCGTTTTCGTCCGTTTGGTCCTGATAACCAAAAGCCAACCTTCTGCACCCGTAATGTTTACGACTATGGAACCAGCAAGGTGGTGGGCCGCGAGCAGGAACACATCAAACTAGAATTGGTTGATAACAAATCCAACCAAGTAATGAACGGCATTGCCTTTGGGCAAAGCTCGCAGGCACGCTACATCAAGACAAAGCGTGCGTTCGACATCTGCTACACTATTGAAGAAAACATCTATAAAAGAGGCGAGCCTCAGCTACAGATAGAAGACATACGTACCTGCGAACCTCTCAGTTAAAGCAACATGAGCCGGTATCAGGACATACTGAAAAAATATTGGGGTTATGACCATTTCCGAGGCATTCAGCAAGAGATTATTGAAAGCATCGGAAGTGGTCATGACACATTAGGACTGATGCCTACAGGTGGCGGAAAGTCGATTACCTTTCAGGTTCCTGCCCTATCCATGGAAGGGGTATGCATAGTAGTAACACCTCTTATTGCCCTGATGAAGGATCAGGTACAGAACCTAAGGCAAAGAGGTATCAAGGCCACTGCCATCTATTCAGGACTTACCAGGCAAGAGATTGTCATTGCCCTTGAAAACTGCATTCTTGGCGATTACAAGTTTCTGTATGTATCGCCAGAAAGACTTAGCACTGAGATTTTTCAAACCAAGCTAAGGCACATGAACGTGAGCTTTATTACAGTAGATGAAGCACACTGCATTTCACAATGGGGATATGATTTCCGTCCTTCATACTTGAAGATTTCCGAGTTACGAACTCTGCTGCCAAATACTCCAATTCTGGCACTTACTGCAACTGCCACTCCCGAGGTAGTGCAAGACATTCAGCAGCAGCTTCAATTCAAGGAAGGAAAAGTTTTTCGCATGAGTTTTCAACGCGAAAACCTTTCATACATCGTACGCACTACCGAGGATAAAGACCGTGAGCTATTGCACATCCTAAAGAAAGTGAACGGTTCTTCTATTGTATATGTGCGTAACCGAAAAGGCACAAAGGAAGTGGCAAAATGGTTACAGCAAAATGGCTTTACTGCAACATTCTATCACGCAGGATTGGCCAATGCCGACAAAGACATACGCCAGAAAGAATGGCAGGAAGACAAGATACAGGTAATGGTTGCCACCAATGCCTTTGGTATGGGTATTGACAAACCCGACGTGCGATTAGTGGTGCACCTTCAGGTTCCCGATTCGCCCGAGGCTTATTTTCAGGAAGCAGGAAGAGCAGGAAGAGATGGAGAACGTGCCTATGCCGTGCTATTGTATCAATCTTCTGACAGGACAAAACTACTTAAGCATATCTCCGAAGCCTTCCCAGAAAAGGAGTTCCTGAAAAATGTATATGAACATCTGGCTTATTACTATCAAATGGCAATGGGCGATGGTTTCATGGTAACGCACGAGTTTAACCTAGAAGAATTCTGTGTTAAGTTCAAGCATTTTCCCGTACACACATATAGTGCGCTGAAACTGCTTACTCAGGCAGGCTACATAGAATACACCGACGAACAGGAAAACTCTTCACGCATCATGTTTACTGTTAACCGTGATGAACTATACCGTCTTAATTCTCTGGAGGAGAAATCTGAAGAACTGATACGTGCCATCCTGCGCAACTATGGAGGTGTTTTTGCCGACTATGTGTATATAGAAGAAGCACTACTCTCACGCCAGACAGGACTTAGTGCGCAAGAGATTTACGAACGACTTACCGGTCTTACGCGCATAGGCATCCTGCACTACATTCCACGCAAACGTACACCTTATATTACTTATATGCAAAAACGCGTAGAGGCAGACAAACTGTTCTTTAGCGAAGATGTGTATGAGAAACGAAAAGCAAGGCTAGAAAGCAGAATAAAGGCAATGATAAACTATGCTGAAAGTACTACAGAGTGCCGAAGCAAGATGTTGCTGCAATACTTTGGAGAAGAAGCAAATAATCACCACTGCGGACACTGCGACAATTGCCTGGGTAACAAGCCTGCTCAAAGCACCGATTTGGAAAAGGCACAACAAATCATCCTCTCCACCCTTGAACAAAAAGGAAAAATCAGCCTCACTCATCTGCACGAACTAGGGATAGAACACGATTTACTTACCCAGGCTATCAGTATCTTGAATGAAGAAGAGATAATCAGGGTGCAAGGAATGGGGATTGTAAAGGGCGAGTGAGATGTTGCTTCGCAACGGTTTGATGAAACCTTCGGTTTCAGTTTGAGTGGTTTGAATGGTTTGATGTCGCTAACTCTCAACTCAAAACCCAAAACTCAAAACCCACAACTCTAAACTCTCAACTCTAAACGCCTCCCTGAGGGGGTCTACAGCTGCTTAAACGCCTGTTTCAACACCTGTTCTACGGTAAAATCTGGATTTGCCTTTAATATAGTAGTAACCGCTTTGCTGGCTGCAGACTGAGGGTAACCCAGAATAGTAAGAGCAGAAACTGCCTCATCGTGCACTTGCTTTGAAATAGCAGGAGCAGCAACAACGCCTTGGGTAGGTGCAGTAGCAGTAATACCCAAAGACACAATCTTATCTTTCAGTTCTACGATAATACGCTGTGCTGTTTTCAAGCCAATGCCCTTTACCTGCTTCAGCAATTTATCATTTCCAGAAGATATAACATCTACCAACTCCGAAGGAGTGAGTGACGATAGGATTACTCGTGCCGTATTACCACCTACGCCAGAAACAGAAATAAGCAGAAGGAACAATTCTCTTTCCTGCTTACTGCTAAATCCCCACAAAACATACGCATCCTCGCGTACCGCTTCGTGAACATACAGTTTCACCTCTTTCTTTCCCTGAATGGCACTATAGGTATTCAATGAAATATTAACTCCATACCCCACGCCATGGCAATCTACCACAGCCATAGCTGGGGTTAAATCTGCCAACTCTCCTTTTACATATTCTATCATATTACTCTTTTCTCCTTGTCCACGAATTACACGAATCGCACAAATAAAATAATCATTTGCTTAATCTCTAATCACTAATCTCTAATCATTTTACTCCCGACTCCTCAATACGCTGATTGATGAATTTAACCTTCTCGCAAGCATCTGCATAATGCACACGAGCATCATTCAGCACCTTCAGTTGCAGGTAGAAGTCGTACATGGCAGAAATAGCCTGCACATCCTGTGGCTGCAAAGTTACGGTTTGCGACTTGTTAGAAGCAATATAGGTCAGTTCTATAGGCTGTCCGATATGCTGCGAGATAAAGGCACAGATGCCAACCTCATGATCCTGGCTAAACACTACCTCTTCCAGTTTCTTGCCATCACACTCCGATTCGAAAAATGCCTTACTTGTAGGTGTTTGAACTGATTTTCCACCAGCAGATACCTTTACGGCACGATGATTCATCTTTCCACAATAGATGCTGGTAAGGGTCAGCAAACCTCTTTCATCTACCTGTACACGCAACATGTTATGCCCAATCTTATTCAATGTTTGCAGGGGTGAAACATAATTTCCAGCAGCACCCTTCATGGGTTCAAGCACCAGTTTTTTCTTCATGCGCTCTACCAAATCCTGCTTTTGGGAAATAATTTGGTCGGCTTGTATTACAGCCTGCTTTCCTTCTGCCAAATCCACCTTTAGTCGAAGGTTCATTGCCTCTCTGCGAGTTTGCAATGCCTTTGGGTATCGCATGCGGATACTGTCTATCTTTTCACGTGCCACATCGTATGCACCACGGTTATACGCCTCAATTGCCAACTGCAGAAAGCGGTCGGCATCTTTCTCTTTGCTTTCGCTGCACGATACAAGGCACAGCACAAGCAGTATTAGTAGGGATGTTTTTTTCATCTTGTCTCAATATTTTCCGCAAACTTACTAAATATTTTCGATATTTTGCGTAAGTTTGCACCCCGTTATGAAAGATTTAACCCAAGAAGACTTGGTTCGGTTGCTGAACCACAAGATTTTCCATCAAATTGGCGAGGCTGCCGATGAGATGAACATCTCCTGCTATGTGGTAGGTGGCTATGTGCGCGACCTCTTCCTGGAGCGTCCTTCTAACGATATTGA
Organism: Candidatus Minthousia equi; assembly: GCA_018065125.1. GTDB lineage: Bacteria > Bacteroidota > Bacteroidia > Bacteroidales > Bacteroidaceae > Minthousia > Minthousia equi. The sequence goes on along the minus strand of JAGHTY010000036.1, from coordinate 130 downwards.
TGTGGTAGTAGTAGGCGATGCCCTAAAACTGGCAAAGGCTTTCATTCAGAAAACCGGCAAGCGTATCAAGCCACAGGTTTATGCCACTTCGGGTGCCGTGCTGGTAAGGGCATACGGCAAGGAACTGGAG
>JAGHTY010000119.1 GCA_018065125.1 Candidatus Minthousia equi | reverse complement strand
GTATAAAGGTTTTTTAATATTTTTGCATCGATTTTGTGTATTATGTGTGAATCAATAATTTTTTTTAATATCTTTAATCTAATGAGTAAATGAAAATGATGACGGGAAAAATTGTCAAGGTTTCCTTGCTGATGTCTCTTTTCTTGGCTTTAGCATTACCTGCTTTGGCCCAAGGACTCAAGGCTAAGGGAACTGTTGTTGACAGTAGCGGAGAACCAGTTATTGGTGCCTCTGTTGTACTGAAAAGCAACAAAACTGTCGGCACAATTACCGATTTCGACGGTAATTTCGAATTGAATGTGCCCAGTGAGAAATCCGTGCTTGTAGTGAGCTTCGTTGGTATGAACACCAAGGAGGTGCCTGTAAGCAAGGGAGTGATGAAAATCGTGTTGACCGATGACCAGAAGCAGCTGGAAGAAGTTGTGGTTGTAGGTTATGGTCAGCAGAAGAAAGCATCAGTTGTGGGTGCAATTGCACAAACCACAGGTAAGGTGCTTGAGCGTTCTGCAGGTATCACCGATGTAGGTGCTGCTTTGACTGGTAACCTTCCTGGTGTTGTAACAACTCAGGGTAGTGGTATGCCAGGTGAGGAAGAGCCAGACATCGTGATCCGTGGTGCTTCATCTTGGAACAACTCAGCTCCATTGGTTTTGGTAGATGGTATCGAGCGTCCAATGAACTCTGTAGAAATGCAGTCAGTTGCTAGCATCTCAGTTTTGAAGGATGCATCTGCTACTGCAGTTTACGGTGTGAAGGGTGCAAATGGTGTTATCTTGATTACCACCAAGCGTGGTAGCGAGGGTAAGCCACAGATCAGTGTTTCTGCCAACGCTATTATGAAGATGCCTTCTATGTTGCCAGACAAGATGGATTCTTACGATGCATTCGTTGCTCGTAACACTGCCATTGAGCATGAATTGAACCTGAGTCCAGATAGCTGGAGCAAGGTTTTGCCAATGAGCTTTATCCAGAACTACCGCAATCAGACAACAGTTGAACAGCAGGAGCGTTATCCTAATGTTGACTGGCAGCGTGCATTGTTCAAAGATTACACTATGTCTTACAATGCTAACCTGAATGTTAGTGGTGGTACTCGTTTCGTAAAGTACTTTGCTGCAGTCGATTTCGTTAGTGAAGGTGACCTTTATCGTCACTTCAACGGTGGTCGTACTTATGACGCTAAGACTGGTTATGGTTATCACCGTGTGAATGTTCGTTCAAACTTGGACTTCAACATCACTAAATCAACAATCTTGAAGGTTAACATTGCTGGTAGTAACGCTGTTCGTCAGACTCCAGGTGTTCAGTCATTTGCTGGTGACTATAGCGACTGGCAGATTTCACAGCAGTGGGCTGGTGTTTACAACATCTCTCCAGACTGTTTCTTGCCTCAGTACAGCGATGGTTCTTGGGGTTTCTTGCCAGGTTCTACTAACGTAAGTAACTCTGCTGTAAACATTGCAACTGGTGGTGTTGCTTACAATACTACTACTAGTATTACTACCGACTTCGTTTTGGAGCAGAAACTCGATTTCATTACCAAGGGCTTGAACGCACGTGGTATGATTTCTTGGGATAACCGCTTCCGTGAAGGTCAACGTGGTATCAGCGATATGTATAACCCTATCCAGTACAAGTGGGTTGATCCTGCAACAGGTGAGGTTAACTATAAGGAAGTATATGAGCAGTATGACCGTTTCGACTATACCATTGGTAACAAGTGGACAACCTCTAACGGTTCTGTTCAGAACTGGAGCACTCAGCGTAACTTGAACTATCAGTTGCAGTTGAACTGGGCTCGTCAGTTTGGCAAGCACAGTGTTAGTGCCATGGGCTTGTGGGGTCGTCAGGAATACGCTACTGGTTCTATGATTCCAGCAGTTCGTGAAGACTGGGTATTCCGTGCTACTTACGACTTTAACTCACGTTATTTCTTGGAGTACAATGGTGCTTACAACGGTTCTGAGAAGTTCTCAAAAGACAATCGTTTCGCATTCTTCTCATCTGGTGCAATTGGTTGGATGATCAGTGAAGAGCCATTCATGAAGTGGTTGCGCGATAAGAAGATCATTGATATGTTGAAGTTGCGTGCCAGCTACGGTGAAATCGGTGATGACAACGTCGGTGGTCGTTTCTTGTACCAGAGCCAGTGGGCTTACGGTGGTCAGTCTTGTCTGGATGTAACCCAGGGTACTTCTCCATACGTTTGGTATCGCGAGTCACAGATTGGTAACCCAGATGTTCACTGGGAAACTGTAAAGAAGACCAACTTCGGTTTGGATTACTCTTTGTTCGATGGTTTGTTGGCTGGTAGCGTTGAATTGTTCCACGACAACCGTGTTGACATTCTTGTAAATGGTGGTTCACGCGCATTGCCTTCTTACTATGGTGCAAATGCTGCTACTATCAACAAGGGTCAGGTTAAGACTAAGGGTTATGAAATCGAGTTGCGCTTCAACAAGACTTTGGCAAACGACATGCACTTGTGGGCAAACTTGAGCATGACTCATGCAGAAAATAAGGTAATCGTGAAGGATGACGCCGAGTTGCTTCCTAACTATCAGAAGGCAGCAGGTTATGCCATCGGTCAGCCTATCTCTTATATTAATAAAGGTATGATGCAGACTTACGATGACATCTACGGTTCTCCAAAGCACGATTCTAACGATGGTTACAAGTTGCCTGGCGACTACTATATCATCGACTTCAATGGTGATGGTGTTGTTACTAACGACGACCGTGCTCCTTACGGTTATACCGGTACACCACAGAATACTTACAATGCTACACTTGGTTTGGACTGGAAGGGCTTCAACATCTTCGCTCAGTTCTATGGCGTAACAAACGTTTTGCGTGATGTTACCATGGTCAGCTTCTCAGATGTAATGTTGGCTAACGTTTACAACCAGGGTACATGGTGGAGCAACGACCACAATGGTGCAGAGGTTCTGACTCCTCGTTTCAATGCAAAACCAGGTAACGATGCTCGTTTGTATGGTACTCAGTATTTGTGTGATGGTAGCTTCATCCGTTTGAAGAACATTGAAATTGGTTATACTTGGAATGGCGGTTGGGTTAAGAAGTTAGGTTTGAACAACCTGAAGATCTTCGTCAGCGGTAACAACTTGTGGTTGTGGACCCGCATGCCTGATGACCGTGAAACCAATAACCAGAACTTGGGTGGTTCTACCGCACAGGGCGCAGTTGGTGCTTATCCAACAATGAAGCGTATCAACTTCGGTATCAAGTTTAACCTCTAAACCGAATAATCGAAATGAAAAATCTATTGAATAAATATTTGTTTATTGGTGTAGCCGCATTTGCTATGGGGCTGACATCTTGTTCAGACTATTTGGACAAGGAGCCAGATTCTGATGTAGATGAGGAAACTGCATTCATGAACTTCACCAATTTCCAGGGATTCGTTGAAGAGGCATACAACTGTATTCCAAACAAGGAATCTAACTATTGGTGTTGTACCTTTAACTGGGGTGAAGATGAGTTGATGAACTCAGGTTTGGGTGATACTCATGCTACAGCACACATCGACTTGGGTGACTATCGTTATGTTATCAACGATCCTCAGAGTTTCTTGAATAGTAATCAGTTGAATCCATCTTCTACTGATAAGTATGCTCACTCTTTGCAGCATGCTTGGTATGTAATCCGTAAGATGAACGTAGGTTTGGAAAATCTGGAAAAGCTTTCTAATGCTTCTTCAGAAGAGAAGAACCTGATTAAGGGTCAGCTGTTGTTCTTCCGTGCATGGTGGCACCAGGCATTGATGGAGTTCTACGGTGGTATGCCTTATATTGATGAGGTATTGCCAAGCACTGGCGATATCGATCGTCCTCGTCTTACTTTCCGTGAGTGTGCACAGCGCTGTGCTGAGGATTATGCCGAGGCAGCTGCTTTGTTGCCAAACAACTGGGATAACACTTCAGTAGGTAAGCGTACTTTGGGTAAGAACGACCTGCGTATCACCAAGATTGCCGCTTTGGCATATATGGGTAAGGTACTGTTGTGGGCTGCTTCTCCATTGAACACACTGGGTGCACAGACAGGTGCTTCTAAGAATGGTAATACTTATAAGTATGACGACGCTATGGTTAAGGCTGCTGCTGATGCATTTGCCGAGGCTATCGCAAACATCGACAAGTCACCTTATTCTTTGGCTGCATTCAAGTACGAGGCTGTTGAAGACTGGACTGATACCCGTGGTATCTACGACCACTTGGCAGACAAGTCTGAGAAGTCTAACTTCTCTGATATCTTCCGTACTACTGGTCAGAACTGGAAGATGCCAGGATCTACCGAGGCAATTCTTCGTGGCCCTATGCCAGATATAAACGGTTCTAACTGGAACTTTGCTAAGCTGTGGGGTCCTAAGGTAAACAACCTTGTTGAGCACGATGCTGTTATCCACCAGCCAACTGCAAACTACGTAAACTATGCATACGGTATGGCTAACGGTCTTCCATTGAATGACCCAGAGTCTGGTTTCGACCCAACTCACCCATTCAAGGGCCGTGACCCACGTTTCTATCATGATATCATGTTCGATGGTTTCCGTTTCTTGAACACTACTCCTGATGCAATTGATAAGCCATATCAGTATCTGGAAATGTTCACCGGTGGTACCATGCGTCCTTCATACGACCCTGAGCGTGCTGCTAACGGTAGCCGTACTGGTTATTTCTGCCAGAAGCTGGTTCCTCACCAGAGCAACCGTTACGATGGTATGTACAACTGGGGTGGTGCCTTGCAGACCTATCTGCCATACTTGCGTCTGGCTGATGTTTACCTGATGTATGCCGAGGCTTGTGCTGCTGCAGGTGGTGCTGCTTATAAGAGTTCTAAGTGCGCTATCACTGGCGAGCAGGCTATTAATATCGTTCGTGCACGTGCTGGTGTTGAGCCTGTTGCTGCTAAGTTCACTGCAGATAAGAACAAGTTCATGGACGAGGTTCGTCGTGAGCGTGCTTGTGAATTGGCATTCGAGGGCTTCCGTTGGAACGACTTGCAGCGTTGGTTGCTGTTGACCGAGTATCCATATAACAT
>JAGHTY010000008.1 GCA_018065125.1 Candidatus Minthousia equi | reverse complement strand
TTTCTACAGTGTAAAACCAACTAATCCTTAATCACAATCAAGCAAAAATCATCTAATTTTTCCAGGGTTAAGGCATACAAATGTGATGAATAATTGTAATTTTAATCAAAAAATGCTGCATTCTTCATGAAAAGATTGAATGAATTTATATCTAACCCCGGGGTTCATTGAATGATTAACATTGTTTTTGCAGCATCAAACCAACACAAAAAAATCCCCCTACCACCTACGACTTTTCTTCTGCCATATCTTTTTGTTTTTCAATAAATTAAAAATCAAATTAAATAAATTCACCCCTCTTTTCCCCCTCTTTTTTGCAAAAGACCGCAGAAAGCAGTAACTTTGCAGAAAAATAATAAACAAATAAAAAACAAATGCAAACCATGAAACACATCATAGTAGCCTTAGTGGCAATAATCCTGGCAATGCCAGTTGTGGCACAGAACCGCAAGGAACTGAATCTGCCAGTAAAAATCAAGAAGTTGGATATTACCCCCGAGGAGTTCATCACGCCTTGCGAAAAGACCAATTTTCAGAAAACACCAAAGTTTGAAGAAACTCGCGCCTTCTTTCACAAGTTGGAGCAAATATCACCAATGGTGCACAACCAGCAGTTTGGCCTTAGTCCGCAAGGCCGCGAACTGTCGCTGGTGATTGTTGACAAAGACGGTCTTACCACCCCCGAGGAAATACGTGCAAAAGGCCGCATCATCATTCTGGTAGAATCGTGCATACACAGCGGCGAGCCCGATGGCAAGGATGCCACAATGATTTACCTGCGTGACATGATGCTGCACCAGAAAGACATTGAACTGCTAGACGACGTGAGCTTTGTGTTCGACCCAGTCTTTAACGTAGATGGACATGAGGATTTCCGCGCTACAAACCGCATCAACCAGAACGGACCAGATGAACTGGGCACCCGAAACAACGCCCTGCTGATGAACCTGAACCGCGACTTCCTGAAAACCGAAGCACCCGAGATGAAAGAATGGCACAGACTGTATAACTACTGGAATCCAGAACTGTTCATCGACTGCCACGTAACAAACGGTGCCGACTTTCAATACGTGATGACCTACTCTATCGAAAATCACGGGCAGAGCATGGAGCAAGGACTGAAGGATTTTGCCACCAACATCTACGAAGAGCAGCTGAACCAGCGCATGACACGTGTGGGATTCCCAATGTTCCCCTACTGCTCGTACCGACGCAGCTACGCGCCAGAACTGGGTGCAAACCTTGATACCTTCGACCCTCGCTACTCTACCAGCTACGTGGCCTTTCGAAACCGTCTGGGTCTGCTGCTTGAAACGCACATCTACAAACCTTACAAAGAGCGTGTGGAAAGTACCATCGAGGCTATCAGGCAAAGCGCATTCATCCTGGCTGCCAACAAGAAAGAGCTGAAACGCGTGATAGCACAGGCCGACAAGATTGTGGCATCGCCTGCCTTCCGCAAGGAACCCTTTGCCGTGGATTATGCCATCGACCCAACCGACAGCATCATGGTGGATTACCTGGGATGGGAACGCGACACCGTGAAGAGCGAACTGAGTGGAGGCGACTGGGTGCGCCATCGCTACGACAAGCCCAAGACCTATCGCATCCCACTGTTTACCAAGCATGTGCCAACAAAAAGCATAAAGGTGCCAAAGGCCTATGTGCTGATGCCACAATACAGCAACGTGGCCGAGATTCTGGAACTGAACGGACTGAAATACACACGCCTGGAAGAGGCAAGAGAGATAGAGGTTGAGACCTACCGATACACCGGAGCCACCTTTAGCAAGCACCAAAGCGAGGGACGTGTTCCTGTGGTGAAAGTGGAATACACCACCCAAACCGAGAAACTCATTGCGCCAAAGGGCAGCTACTACATCGACATGAATCAGCCTAACGCCAAGCTGGCCGTTTACTTGCTAGAACCCGATGCACCAGGTTCGCTAACCTACTGGGGATACTTTAACGCATCGGTAGAACCAACGAACGAATTCTGGATTCGCCTGTCGTATATGGAGGAGAAAGGTCGCGAAATGCTGGCTAAGGACCCCGAACTGAAAAAGCGCTTTGAGGAAAAGAAAAAGAATGATCCCGAGTTTGCATCGAACCCTACCGCAATCTTAAACTTTTTCTATGAGATAGTTAAGAAACAAAGCCACCAAGACAACGAGGTTCACCCAGCATGGCGCCTGATGGATGAATGAACAACCTGTTGAAAACTTGTTGAAAAAAACAAAGACGAGCATACCCCTCATCTCATAGATTTAGCGTATCTTTGCACTATGATTGAATTGGCAAGACATATAGAAATTCTGCTGCTGGACAACGACTGCGTGATTGTTCCGGGCCTTGGCGGGTTCGTAACTCACCACACGCCAGCACGTAGAGTGGAAGAAGAAAACATCTTCCTGCCACCATACCGTTCTGTAGGTTTCAGCCCTAAGATGAAACTGAACGATGGTTTGCTGGTTCAATCGTATATGACTGCCTACGACATTACCTATCCCGAAGCCGTTAAGCTAGTGGACATGAAGGTGGATGAACTAAAGGCAAAACTGCAGGAAGACGGCATGTTTACCCTGCAAGGCATTGGCACCCTGCGCTGCAACATATTGGGAGAACACTCTTTCTCACCAATGGAAAGCGGCATCCTCTCTCCTTCTCTCTATGGTTACAGTTCATTCGAGATGCTTACCCTAAAGGCACTGAACATGAAGGAAAGCAACGAGAAGAAGGCACAGGTAATAGAGATGGAGCCAAAGGCAAGCACCAGTATCTTCGAAGATCCATCAAAGGCAAACAAGCCTGTTGAGGATGTGAAGATAAACTGGAAAGCCACCCTTATCGCTGCTGCCGTAGCCATCATCTGTTTCTTTGCCATTACACTTCCTGCCGAGAACGGTTTGTTTGGCAACAAGAAATCATCTGAAATCGAAGCTATCCCTGCCGTTACCGTTACCCCTATAGTAGAGCAGCCTAAGGTAGAAACTCCTAAAATTGAAGAACCTAAGGCAGAAGAGGTAAAGGAAGAAGTGAAAGTTGTTCCACAAACAGAATACTACACCATTGTACTGGCTTGCCAGGTATCTGCCAAGAATGCCGAGACATACGCCAAGATGATCAAGGACAAGGGATTTGATGAGGTGTTCGTGATTCAGCAAAACAAGAGCAACAGCGTGCTGTATAGTCGTTTCAGCACCAAGGAAGAGGCACAGCAAAGACTTTCTGAACTGAGAGGCGAAAAGGAATTTGCCCAAGGCTGGATTCAATTCGTTAAATAAAACCCACGCTTTATGAAAAGAATACGTTGCCCCAAATGCGACAACTATATCATATTTGATGAAACCAAGTATCAGCTTGGACAAACACTTGTGTTCAAGTGCGACAACTGCAACAAGGAATTCAGCATTCGCCTGGGCAAGGTGAAACTGGCAGCAAAAACCGCCAAGGAAGAAACCTTTGAGGAAGAAAAGCAAGCAGAATATGGCTATGTTACCGTGGTAGAGAATGTGTTCTGCCACCATCAGGAACTTCCTTTATTCCTAGGCGACAATGAGATAGGTCGTTATAACCGTGGTACAGAAATCACCACCCCTATCCAGACTGCCGACCCAAGCGTAGACCGTCATCACTGCATCATCAACGTAAAGCTTAACAAGCAAGGCAATCCTGTTTATACCGTTCGCGACACCGACAGTGCCACCGGCACCTTTGTAATGGACGAAATCCTTGGCAAGAAGGAACAACGCCGCGTAGAGGATGGTGAGGTTATCACCATCGGTGCTACTACGCTGATTGTACATACGAAATCGTAATGTCGCTACGCGACGGTTTGAATAGAAGCCTTCGGCTTCGGTTTGAGGCGCTTTGCGCTTTGGTTTGAATAGTTTGAATGGTTTTAACTTTTAAACTTTTAATTAGAGCCTGAGACGAGTGAAATGCCAAACTTGTTTGAGTATTTCCGAGACGATGGTTTTAATCGAAGAAGTCAAACCTTTAAACCTTTAAACCTTTAAACCCTTACCCCCTCCCTTTAAGGGAGGTCGGGAGGGTCCCTACAACCTATACTTCAAAAGTTCATAGCACGTTTGCTGGTACTCCTGCTCAAGTTTTTCTGCTTCGAGTTCAATATCCAGCATCTGATGAATCTCGGTAAGATAATCAAGGATAGTTATCTCACGCAGTTCCAAACTCTTATCCAACAATGAGTGCTGTTTCATCAGTGCACTGCGATCGTACTTTTTCAATGCTGTTTCTAACTGATTCTTCTTGGCAAAAAGAGCATTGATACCCATTTCCTGCTGCAACTGCTCTTCCTGCACCTGTAGCTGTCGGCTCAACTGCTCTGCCTTGGCAACCTTTACCTTACCCCTATTAGAGAACAAGGGAATAGACAAGCCACCAACTACACCATTCAGGCTTTCACCCGTAGCAGTGTTTCGTTGGTAACCCAGGTGCATCTTTGGCAACCCCTCGGCACGTGCCACCTTTACCTTCTGCTCGCCTGCCTTCAACTCATCCATCATGCGCAGATTGGCAGCATCGTTTGCTCGATAATCATCAAGAAGGGCATTGGGATCATTGATTACCGATGGTAACTCTGGATACACAGCACTGGTAAACTCCAGGTTCTTTCCTCCATTTAGGGCAAATAGCTGAGAAAGACACTCTGCATGAGAAGCATTGTTCATCTGCAGTTCTGCCTCGATTCCCATCATTCTCATTCTCAGCTTGCTGCTGGTCCATGCTTCTAAATTTCCTCCCTGCTCTGCCTTTTGTGCAATCTCCATCTGTTTCTGCAGATTCTCCAAAATGGATTCAAGCAGTGCCTTGCGCTGGTTCAGACTAATTATCTTGATGCAAAGCTGCGCTGCCTGCAACTTGATAGACTGTGCCACTTGCTGTGTGCCACGATCCAATGCCTGGCTCTGCAACTTGCGATACTTACTGCGTTCGGCATAGGCAGTAGGGAAATCAAACGCCTGGGTTACTGTCAATTCTGTTTCGTTACCAGTGGTGGCTGTAGAGCCCCACTGATATACATACTCCACCTCTGGATCGGGCAGGTTGTTGGCTGTCTGCAACTCCAACTGCTGTGCCTTTACCTCGTATCCGGCTGCCTTTAGCTGAAGGTTATTCTGCTCTATCTGTTTCAACACACTTGAAATATCCTGTGCGTGCAACTGAAAAGCAGCCATCAATGCTGATATGATAAGGAATGACTTTTTCATTTTGATTCTTTCTTTTTATTCAACAACATGTAAACGATTGGTACCAGGAATCCGTTCAGGAAGGTTGCCGACAGCAATCCACCCAAGATAACCTTTGCCATAGGACTTTGGATTTCGTTTCCACTCAGGTCGCCTCCCATTGCCAAAGGAATCATTGCCAAGGCTGATGAAAGTGCTGTCATGAGGATAGGATTCAAACGATCCATAGAACCCTTGACAACGCTTTGCTCTAAAGGCATGCCTTGTTCCTGCAACTGGTTATAGTGCGTGATGAGCAACATACCATTTCGGGTAGCAATACCAAACAAGGAGATAAATCCAATGATGGCAGGGATGCTGAGTTCACCATTTGTTATCCAGATGGCAGCCACACCACCAATCAATGCCAAAGGCAAGTTAATCAGGATGATAGCACTATTCTTGACACTATTAAACTCCATATAGAGCAATAAGAAGATAACCAGGATACTGATAAACGAAGTGAGCAGCAAGGTGCGTGTAGCAGATTCCTCGCTCTCGAACTGACCGCCATATTCTACATGGTAACCTTCGGGCAACTGAATCTTTTCCTGCACAATCTCACGGATATCATTTACCACGCCACGCAAGTCGCGTCCTTCTGCATTGGCACTGATGACTATCTTTCGCTTTACGTTTTCACGACTGATAGAGTTTGGTCCCATGCTGCTACGAACATCTGCCACATAGCTCAAAGGAATCTTCTCGCCATTGGCATCAATCATCAGATTGGCAATCTTGTCCATGGTGTTACGCTGATCTCCCTTTGCACGAACCACCAGATTGAAAACCTTGTCGCCATCATAAACCTGCGAAACAGTTTCACCACCCATTGCCACAGCAATGAACTCATTGAATTCGGGCAAGGTGATGCCATAGCGTGCCAGCATCTCACGGCGAGGAACAATCTTCAGTTCAGGACGTTCTACCTGCTGCTCTACGTTTAGGTCGGTAACACCTTCTACCCCACTGATATTTGCCTTAATCTGATTAGCCAAGGAATACATCTTGTTCAAATCCACACCAAACAACTTGATGGCAATAGATGCCTGTGTACCAGAAAGCATGTGGTCCATACGGTGCGTAATAGGTTGACCAATCTCAATATTTGCACCAGGAATCATGCTCAGTTTCTGGCGTATCTCCTTTACTACCTCGCTCTTGCTGCGGTTGGTAAGCTCGAAAGGTGCCTCAATCTCGGATACATTCACACCCAGGGCATGCTCATCCAGCTCCGCTCTACCTGTCTTACGGGCAACGGTATAGATTTCGGGCACCGTCATCAATATCTTCTCTGCCCTGCGACCAATGTTCTCGGATTCCTCGAGCGAAGCACCTGGCAAGGTTGAAACATTAATGGTAAACGAGCCCTCATTAAACGCTGGCAAGAAACTTCTTCCCAACGAAGCAAGACCCAGCAATGCCAGCAGCAATGCCACACAAGTGCCACAGAGAATAGATTTCTTATGTTTAAGCACTGCTATCAATGCCTTCTCATAATATTTCTTCAGCCAAGTACTTATGAATGCCTCCTTTGGCAAAGAATCGGTTTGCTTTCCACCCAGCAGAAAGCTGCAGAGTACTGGTGTAAGGGTAAGTGCCACACAGGTGCTGGCAAACAAGCTAACGATAAATGCAATACCCAGTGGTACCAGCATACGACCCTCCATTCCATCAAGGAAAAACAAAGGCACAAAGCTTACTACAATGATCAAGGTAGAGTTCAGGATTGGCATTCGCACCTCTTTCGATGCTTCAAAGACCACATCACGAACCGACAAGCGTTCTGCCTCGGGAAGCAGTTTGTTGGCACGCAGGCGCTTCCAAACGTTCTCTACATCCACAATGGCATCATCTACCAGTGAACCAATGGCAATGGCAATACCACCTAAACTCATGGTATTGATGCTAACGCCAAAGCGATTTAGCAAAATCATGGTAATGAGGATAGACAATGGCAAGGTAATCAATGAGATAAACGTGGTGCGCACATTCATCAAGAACAGGAAGATTACCAATACCACAAAGATAGTACCCTCGAGCAATGACTCTTTCACATTACCGATAGATGCATCAATGAAGCGACTTTGGCGAAACATATCCGTTTCCATCTTCACATCAGCAGGTAGATTCTGCTTGATTTCTGCCAAGGTCTGATCCAGTTTTTCTGTAAGATCAAGTGTGCCGATGTGAGGTTGCTTGTTAATGGTAAGCAATACGGCATTCTTTCCCTTTACGGAAGCGGTTCCCAAACGAGGTTCTTGTGAACCAATTACCACATCAGTAACCTGTTCAAGGGTAACTGGCATGCCATCGTTCATCTTCACAATTGCCTTTCGCAAATCCTCCAGGCGCGAAGTAGAAACAGAACCACGCACTATATACTCGTTACCATATTCATAGATAACACCACCATTGGCATTCTGATTCATTCCCTTGGTAGCATTCAACACTTCATCCATTGTTACGCCATAGTGCTTCATGCGAGGCAGATCCAGCAGAATCTGGTATTCCTTGATGTCGCCACCAATCACAGATACCTGTGCAACACCACCTACGCTAAGCAAGCGAGGACGAATGGTCCAATCGGCAATAGAGCGCAAATCCTGCAATGAGGTACTGTCTGCCGTTAAGCCCACAATCAGCATCTCACCCAAAATAGACGACTGAGGTCCCATTACTGGCTGAGATACGTTATCGGGCAGTTTCTCACTAATAGAAGCCAGTTTCTCGGATACAATCTGACGGGCACGATAGGCATCTGCTTCCCAATCAAACTCTACCCACACCACAGAAAAGCCACTGGTAGAAGTACTGCGCACTCTTCTTACCTGTGCAGCACCATTTACTTCGGTTTCAATGGGAAACGTAACGAGTTTCTCCACCTCCTCGGCTGCCATGCCATTTGCCTCGGTCATGATAACCACAGTTGGTGCATTCAAGTCGGGGAAGACATCAACCTCTGTATTGACCGTTACAAACAGTCCTACCACAAACAGCAACATGGCTGCCGAGAGCACAAACAAACGGTTATGCAGAGAGAAATGTATAATCTTGTTCAACATAACAATTTGCGATTAATGATTGTGGTTATGGCCTGGAATAGCAGCAGAAGTGCCTGCTAACTTAACTTGGTAAGCACCCTCGACAACAACGCTATCACCTGATTTCAAACCAGAAAGAATCTCAACATTCTTTCCATCGTTCTCGCCTAATTTCACCTCTTGCTTGCGGTAGCACTCTTCATCCAACTGGATGAATACGAAATACAACCCCTGCTCCTCAACAATTGCCTTGATAGGAACCGACAAGGTATTTGGCTTGTTGTTTCCTAGCAAATACACCTCAACAAAAGAACCGGCAAAAGTCTTTCCCTGACTGTTGAAAGAAAAGGTTACTGGCAGGTAATAAGTTTCGCATGGAGATTGTCCACAGCTTACCAACTTACCGTCCATGTCATCTAGTGACAAGACCTCACCCGAAGGCAACTTGAAATTGGCAGAACGGATTAATGACAAGGAAGAATAGTATTTTTCGGGCACATCGGCATGCAAGTAAAGGCGTTTGTTCTGTGAGATAACTGCCAATGGCTGACCCACTTCAACATAATCGCCATTCTTTACCAAACAGCGCTGAACATAACCACTGATTGAGGTATGAACCACCTGATTTCCACCAGCATAGTTCTTCCCTACCGAAGCATAGTTTAGCTGTGCCAGGTCATAGCGTTCCTTAACGGCATTGAAGTCTTTCTGTGTCATCAACTGATTATCCAGAAGTTTCTGAGAACGTTCCAATTCTGCCTTGGCAGCATCAAATGCAATCTTTGCTTGATCGTAAGGACTAGAATCTGCCACCGCCTTAGTGTTGATGCTCATAAGCGATGCGCCCTTCTCAACCACAGAACCAAGGGTAAGAACACGGTTTAGCTTGATAATACCAGAAGCTGTTGCCACGATGGTTTCTTCTCCACCCTGTGCATTTTCTATTCTACCACTAACTTCCAGAACCTCGGCAAAATCAGCAGGCTGCAGTTTCAGGCTCTTGATACCTGCTGCCTTGGCTTTCTCTGGAGATATTTCTATTTCATCTGCATTTCCGGCACCATGCGCATGTGCATGATCGTGATCATGTTCATCTTCATCATCGTGGTCTCCGTCGTGATGGTGCTCATGTTCATGCTCTTCGCCTTCTTCATGATGATGGCCTGCATGATTGCCACCACATGCCACAAACAGTGAGATGCAAAGGAATGCACCTCCTAATTTCATAAAATTCATTTTGTAATGATTTAATTTTTTAACTACGGACAAAATTGACCTGAGAAGAGAGCAGAGTCAAGCTTGCTTGAACTATGCCGAGACGATGGTCAATTTCAACAAAGTTAACAGACAACAGACTTGTTGACTCGTTGACTTGTTGACTCTTAAACCTTTAAGAGTACTGCGGTGGTGCACGCCCCACAGACGGAGAAATAGGGCGTTTACAACAATCTACATTATTAAAATCAAAATACTTATGAGATCTATTTCCAACAACAGGATGTGAAACCACACATTCTGTTGGAGTTAAGAAACTAAGCAGATTATAGGAAGAATCTGTATTATGCAGTTTATCTACAACTGCCTGTAGCTTAGTTATGCAGCAGTCATCATCTGCTTCACTCTCTTCCTGATGAGCAGCATCATGGTGATCTTCTTCTTCAACATCACTCAGCACACAAATCATATGATGATGGTGATGATGAGGAAGCACCTGCATCACTACCACCTGAAAGCACGCCAACAGGAAAAACGACGCTATGATTTTGCGGATGAACGACATACAACTATTTATTCATCTGCAAAAATACAAAAATAATGTATAGACACAAAAAAATCCCCGAAGGAAATTCCTTCGGGGACTATCTTTATTGAGTATCTAAAATTATTCAGCTACTTCTTCAACAGCCTCAGCAGCCTCTTCAGCTACCTCTACAGCAGCAGAATCAGCAACTTCCTCAACAGCCTCAACTGCAGGAGCAGCGCTCAAAACCTCCAAGCTCTGCTTGTACATAGGAAGCAACATATCCAAATCCATCTCTGGGTTTGATTCCTTAGCAGAAGCTACACACTTTGCATAACGATCAGCATCCTTAGCCTTAGCGCTCTCGATAGCGTCAACGATCTTAGCCAACAAAGCAGCCTGCTTCTCCTTTACTTCCTGTGACTCCAACTCACCAGCCTGCTGAGCCTTGTTAGAGAAATCAGAAGTGATACCGATGTAAGCCTGAGCTACAGTTACCAACTCATCAACAGTTGCCTTATCCTTACCAGCCATGATTTCATCAGCACAAGCCTGAGCCTTGTCGAAATCACTTGCCTGCATAGCAGTCAACATGTCATTAACCTGCTTTTCGAAAGCCATCTTTGGTTCACATGAAGTGAAAGCAACACATGCGATGGCGATAGCCATCATAGAAAAAAACTTCTTCATAACTTTTTGATTATAAAATTGATAATAATATAAATTTCA
>JAGHTY010000172.1 GCA_018065125.1 Candidatus Minthousia equi | reverse complement strand
ACCTTATTCTTTATGATCTGTAGTTAGAAGTATTACTTCAAACCAATTTTCTTTGCAATGTGAGCAGGGATTGCATCCTTGTGACCCAAGATGTTCAAAGTCTTGTAAGCAACGAATGCCTTAGCTGCGTACCAGCTACCCTTGTACTTGCCAGTTTCACCCCAAGAGTTCTTAACCATGAAGTACTCCTTGCCGTCCTGATCCTTTGCAATACCATAGATCAACATACCGTGGTCATCGGTAGTTTCCCAGTTGTCGTATGCAGCCTGGCGCAATTCTGGAGTAACGGTGATTTCTGGCATAGGCTTAGAAGTAAGGGCAGCACGACGATCCTGTACGTTACCGCCTACCCAACGAGCCTGGTCGCTGCCAATTTCCTGAGCCTTTGCTACGTCTGGACATACAGCAACGCCATCACGGGTAAAGCCCTGCTCGCTAACGTCAGCACCCCAAGCAAAAGTGTAACCATTGTTTACTGCATTCTCCATAACAGCCATGAACTCATCCAATGGAAGGTTGTAGCTGCCAGCCCAACGCCAGTTGTCCTGAACCTCAATAATCAGTGGCTCATAGAATGGACGGTGAGTGAATGAAGTCAAGGAAACGAAATCGTTCAGGTTGATGCCCCAGCTATCAACGAAGCTCTTTGGAGTATATTCCTTGCCCTTGTAGCTGAACTTCTCTGGAGTTTCACCCAAATAGCTGTCAAGGATGCTGATGAAACCCTTGTTCCAGATTGGGCTCAGCTTGCGCTGCTTACCCTTTGCAATACCTTCTACATAACCAGTGGTGATGTTGAATAGTTCAGAGAACTCGTTGTTCTTTGCACCGTATGGAGAACCAGGAGCTGGCATAGCCTCCTGAGGACACATACCATAGTTCTTCAAGCAGAATACAGCATCATAGAAGCTACCACCCTGTGAGTAAGAAACGTCACCGTGAGTACGAACAGCTGCCATGGCACGATCCTGATAGGTCTTGTGAGCCAGGAACATTTCGCAAAGGTCATACTCGCCCTTGCCCTGACGAATCAACTCTGCCTCGATGAAGCCAAGAGCAGAATAAGCCCAGCAGGTACCGCTGCTTGCCTGATTCTTTACACTGGTGATAGGTGCTTCCTTAACGGTAGTAAATACAAAGCCTTCTTCCTTAGGCTGTTCCTTTGGCTTTTTCTTGTCTGCTGCAAATACGTTGCTACTCATAACAACGGCAGCTGCCAAAGTCAAGAATAATGATTTGTTCATTTGGTTATTTATTTAATGTGTTAATTATGTATACTTTGTTGACTACAGACTACAGACAACGGTCTTTGCGTCTTTTAAACTTTTAAACCTTTAAACTTTTAAACTTTTAAACTTTTACCAAGGGTTAGACCCCAAATATACAATAAGGTTTAATTCCTATTTGCCATATACTCTTCCAACTCGTCAATTTGGTATGGAACTAGCTTTCCGTCGCCGCTGAAACGAGAACCATCTGCAGTGATGATAACATCGTCTTCAATGCGGATGCCGCCAAAGTCTTTGTACTTTTCTATAGCGTCGTAGTTCAGGAAATCGGTATGCAGGTTCTGGCTGCGCCATAGGTCAATCAAATCAGGAATGAAATAGATGCCAGGTTCGTCGGTAATCACAAAGCCTTCTTCCAGCTTTCTACCCATACGCAAGCTTGCCAAACCAAATTGTGTAGAAGGGCGAACTTCATCATCGTATCCCACATATTGCTGACCGATATTTTCCATGTCGTGAACATCCATACCCATCATATGACCCAGGCCATGAGGCATGAACAGGGCATGTGCACCAGCAGCAACCGCCTCGTCGATGTCGCCTTTCATCAGGCCAATGTTCTTCAGTCCTTGTGCCAGAACCTTGCAGGTGTCGATGTGAACCTGCTTCCATGTGTTGCCAGGTCTTGCCACGGTTAATGCATAGTCGTGAGCGTCTACCACAATCTGATAAACGTCGCGCTGGCGTGCATCGAATTTACCGCTTACAGGAGTGGTGCGGGTGTGGTCAGAGCAGTAACCCTCGTTGTTTTCTGCACCGGCATCTACCAGCATCAGCTTGCCATTCTGCAAAATGCCAGTAGGCTTGTGGTTATGCAGAACCTCGCCATGCTGGGTAAGAATGGTAGGGAACGACAAGCCTGCACCATATGAAAGGGCAATACCCTCCATCTGTCCTGCAATGAACTGCTCGCTCATGCCTTCACGGCATAGCTGAATGGCGGTAGTATGCATCTTGTAGCCAATCTCGAAAGCCTTGTCTATCTCGGCTATTTCCTGTACCTCTTTCTTGTTTCTCTGCTTGATGACAGCCAAGCGTAGTGGCATGGAAGCACCCTCAATAATCTCATCGTACGAAATACCCAGAAGGTCGTTCAACTTTGCCTTTATGCTGCTTCGGTAAGGAGGCAGATAGTGAATGCTGCGCTTTCCTGATGATTTGATAATGAGAGGACGCACTTCGGTAAGTGCTCCGCTTTTCTCAATACCTACCTGTGCTGCCATTTCCTTGATGGTAGGCATAGGACCAGTCCATATAATATCATCAATATCCACGTCGTTGCCAAAAAGATATTCCTCGCGAGTGTCGGCATCCAGCACGGCAATAAGACCAGGAACATCCAATCCGCAGTAATAGCGGAAGGTGCTGTCTTGACGGAAATGATAGATGTTATCAGGATAATTGTAAGGAACATCAATGTTTCCTGGCAGCAAAATCAAACCCGAGCCAACTTCTTCCATCAGTTTGGCACGGCGCTGCACATAAGTATCTTTACTAAACATAATGGTTTCTTTTTATAATTTAATATGCAAAAATACGTATTTATTTTCAAATTGTTTTATATTTGCAAGTAAATTTTGTCAACGAGTCAACAAGTCTGTTGTCTGTAGTCTGTTGTCCGTTGTCAATAAAGAATACAATTCATCAATATGATTATCGACAACAAAACGGGATTAGTACTTGAAGGTGGCGGCATGCGAGGTGTTTTTACAAGTGGCGTGCTGGATTACCTCCTAGACAAGAAGATATACTTTCCTTACGGGGTAGGCGTATCGGCAGGTGCATGTAATGGCCTGTCGTATTGGTCGCGTCAAAAGGGTAGGGCCAAGTATAGCAATATCGATTTGCTGGAGAAATACCAGTATATCGGCATGAAATACCTATGGACTCAGCGCAGTATCCTTGACATGAAACTGTTGTTTGATACTTTCCCTAACGAGGTAGCGCCCTACGATTTCGATGCCTACCGCAATAACCCTGGCAAGTTTGAAATGGTACTTACTAATTGCCGCACGGGACATCCTTATTATGCTTGTGAGTCAGAAGATTCTGCCCTTTTGGTCGAAAAGGCAAAGGCATCCAGCAGCTTGCCATACGTTTGTCCTATTGTGTGGATTGATGATGTGCCATACCTGGATGGTGGCATTGTAGATAGCATTCCTGTTTTAAGGGCACAACAAATGGGCTATGAAAAGAATGTTGTGGTGCTTACCCGTAATAAAGGTTACCGCAAAAGCGAAAAAGACATCCGCATCCCTAGGTTTATCTACAAGAATTACCCTCGCCTAAGGGCAGTGCTCAGTCGCCGTTGCCAATTGTACAACAAGCAGTTGGAATTGGTAGAAAAACTTGAAGCCGAGGGAAAAGTGCTAGTAATCCGTCCTGAAAAAGAACTTCAGGTAGATCGTATGTGTCGCGACATCAAGAAACTTACCGAACTCTATGAGGAAGGGTATGCTTGTGCTGCTAAGAGTTTGAAGTAAAGGTTTAAAAGTTTAAAGGTTTAAAAGTTTAAAAGGTTCTCCTCCCCCTTGAACTACTTAAACTCCTCAAACTGGAGCCGAAGGCGACATTACTCCCAGCATTCAATATCCTCTGCAATCTCAGGCATCTGACTCTTATGGAAAACAGGATCTTTAATGCCAGCTTTCTTCTGCTTTCTGTAATCATCCAGAAGGCGGAAGGCATATTTTCCTAAAAGAATAATCGCAGTAAGGTTTACGGCAGTAAGCAGTGCCATGAACAGGTCGCCTATGCTCCATACCAGCTCTAAGCTGGCAAGTGCGCCAAACATCACCATAACACCACCCGACAAAATTCTGTATCCCTGCAGCACGCTTCTCTTGCGGGTAAGATACAGCACGTTGGCTTCACCATAGTAATAGTTTCCGATGATGCTGCTAAAGGCAAAGAACAAGATGGCAATAGCCACAAATATAGTTCCGCTAGGACCAATCTCGCTTTGAAGGGCACTTTGTGTAAGGGCAATGCCATCCTCGGCACTTTGTGTGTAGATACCGCTTAGCAGGATGATGAAGGCGGTGCAGCTACAAATTAGTAAGGTATCGGTAAATACGCCTAAAGCCTGAATCAATCCTTGCTTCACGGGGTGACTTACGCTGGCAGTTGCAGCAGCATTTGGTGCCGAACCTTCGCCTGCCTCGTTGCTGAACAAGCCTCGCTTGATACCCGTCATTACAATGGCTCCCAATGTGCCACCACCTGCCTGTGTCCAGCCAAAGGCATCACGGAAGATCTGTGCAAACATATCAGGAATCAAGTCGTATTTCATAATCAGTATAACCAGTGCCAGCACCACATAGCCAATGGCCATTATCGGAACCAGCAAGCTGCTCACCTTGGCAATGCGGTGAATACCACCAAAGACAATGGTCAGCGCCAGGGTAGTCATTATCACACCCACAATCACCGGGCTCCAGCCAAAGGCCTTGTCCATGGCACTGCAGATGGTGTTTGCCTGAACCGAGTTGTTTGTCAATCCAAAGGTAATGGTAAGCAGCACGGCAAACAAGGCACCCATCCAGGGTTTGTGCAAGCCCATCTTTATGTAGTAGGCAGGACCACCCACAAACGAGTGCTTTCCTTGTGTCTTGTACAGCTGCGCCAGGGTGCTCTCTACAAAAGCGGTGGCAGCACCCAGAAGAGCTATCAGCCACATCCAGAAGATGGCGCCAGCACCACCAATGCTAATGGCAATGGCCACACCAGCCAGGTTTCCGGTTCCTACACGGGTAGCCACACCCACGGCAAAGGCCTGGAACGAAGAGATGTGCTTCATCCCCTTGTCGTGCGTTTCGTTGCTGTCGGTTAGCAGTCGGCACATTTCGCCAAACATGGTAAACTGCACAAACTTGGTGCGCACACTAAACCAAATGGCGCAGCCTATCAGCACGCCAATCAGCAGGTAGGTCCACAGGTATTCCTGAATCTGAGTGATAATTTGTTCCATGCTGCAAAGGTAAAACATGTTTATTATAACTGCAAATATTGACTATGTCATTTTTTATTTATACTTTTGCTTTCGCAAAATAGGTTGTTTGGTCAAAACTCAAAAAGATGAAAAGGAAATCAATAGTAACGTTTCTTGGCCTAATGTCGTTAGTGTTCATGGGTGCAAGGGCACAAGAGGGAAGATGGATAGGCGAACTGGATGTGCAAGGCACAAAGTTGCCTTTGGTGTTTAATTTCGATGCCGATGGTTGCACCGTGGATTCGCCTCTGCAGGGAGCAATGGGCCTGAAGGCCGAGAAGACCTATACCGCAGAAGGAAAGATGATGGTATCGGTGCCTACAATCGGCGGCATTTTCGAGGGCTTTTACCTAAAGAATGTCATTAACGGAACCTTTACTCAGGGTCCTGCATCATTGCCACTTGCGCTTAAAAAACTCAATCGTCCTCAAACTCCTGTCGAGCCATTTCCCTATACCACCGAAGAGGTATCCTTCAGGAATGGCGACTTGCAGTTCAATGGCACGCTAACCTTACCTGCCAACTACACAAAAGATACCCCTGCCGTGGTGCTGGTAACCGGAAGCGGACAGCAGAACCGCGACGAGGAACTGCTGTATCACAAGCCATTTGCGGTTATTGCAGATGCCTTGGCACGTCAGGGCATTGCTTCGTTGCGTTACGACGACCGTGGCTTTGGCGACACGCAGGTTCAGTTCTATAACTACTGCACCTACGATTTCTTGGATGATGCCAAGGTGGCCATCGGCATGCTTCGCAAACGCTTTGGCAAGGTGGGTGTGCTGGGGCATAGTGAAGGCGGAACAATAGCCTTGATGCTGGCTAGCGAAGGACTAACCGACTTCATCGTATCCATGGCAGGCATGGCAATACCTGCACCACAGCAGATGGTGATACAAAACCGTGATCAGCTTACCGTTGGTGGCTACCAGGCAGAGGATGTAGAAACCTATTGCAAGGCCCTTGAGGATGTATTTGCCCTGTTAACCCAGGGTAAGGATACCGATTCCTTTGTTGCTCCACAAATGCCCGATGCCTTGGCTCAGAACTTTCGCGAGGCACTGAAACAATGGAAAACCATTCCTTACTTCACCCGTTTCCTCACGCTTGATGCTGGCAAGAATCTTTCAAAGATAAAATGCCCTGTTCTGGCCCTGAATGGCACAAAAGACTTGCAGGTGGATTGCGAAGCTAATCTAAGCCTAATCGACAAGGGTGTTACCAGTCCTCATCAGGTAGTGGCCTTTGAAAGCATGAACCATCTTTTTCAGCATTGCACCACCGGTGCGCTAACCGAATACCTACAGATTGAAGAAACCATAGCTCCCGAAGTCTTGAAAAAGATAACAGAGTGGATAAATGGTAACTACTAAAGTATGTTATTTTATTGCATAAATACTTGTTTAATAAAAATAGATCACTACTTTTGCAACATCTTATTGTAATTGTATCTTGATAAAATAACATGTCGTCGTATGTATATCCGTAAATTAAACCTTGAAGATGAGAATGGTGACAGTATGTTTCTGTGGGGAGCTCGCCAAACAGGTAAGACAACGTGGTTGGCATCGCAGTTTCCTAATTGCAGATACTATGACCTTCTCCGTCCTGCCGAGTTTGAGCGCTTGTTGCGTCATCCCGAACTGCTTTCTGAAGAACTAGAAGACTTCGGGCCAGAAGACACTGTTGTTATAGACGAGATACAGAAACTGCCACAGCTCCTTGACGAGGTGCATTACCTCATTCAGCGAAAAGGTATTCGCTTCATTCTTAGCGGTTCGAGCGCAAGAAAACTGAAACGCCTTGGCACGAATCTACTTGGAGGTCGCGCTTACAAAGAACAGATGTTTCCACTTGTAAGTGGCGAGATTCCAGACTTTGATCTTGATCGCGCCATTAACAATGGTATGATACCACGTCATTATATGGTGCAAAACGCTACTCAGCGTCTTCGTGGTTACGTAGGAGTTTATCTAAATGAGGAGATTAGACAGGAAGCGCTGACAAGGAATCTCAACGCCTTTTCGCATTTTCTTGAGGTTGCGGCTCAGTGTGACGGAGAGATGCTTGTATATAAGAACATCGCACAAGATTGTGGCGTTGACCAGCGTACTGTGAAGGAATATTTCTCTATCCTTGAAGATACGCTTGTCGGCTATTTCATTCCTGGATTCACCGCCACCAGCAAACGCAGGGCAATAGCAGCTCCTAAGTTTTACCTATTTGATGTTGGACTGGCTAACTATCTCTGCCATCGCTCAAACCTTAAACCAGGCTCAGATGACTATGGCCATGCTTTTGAACATCTCATCATCCAAGAGATAATTGCTTACCTTGGATATACTCATTCTGAAGAGAAACTTACTTATTGGCGCACTTCAGGCGGCTATGAAGTGGATGCAATAATTGGCGACGGGCGAGTGGCAATAGAGTTTAAATCGTCCGAAGAAGTAAAATCAAGACATACACGTGGTCTCAAGGCTTTCAGCGAGGATTACCCTGATGCCAAATTGTATGTTGTTTCCCTAGATAAATACAAACGTAAGTTGAATGACATTGACATAGTACCTGTCAAGGAATTCCTTGAAGATCTTTGGAATGGAAAGGTGATATGAAAAAGATGTTATTCATGGTAGCAGCTGCTACCGTTCTCCTCTCTTCATGTGGAGGAACAAAGAAAGTAGACACAACTGCTACAGAAGAGACTAGTACCGAAGTTAAGAGCGAAGCAAAGACTCTTGAAGGTCTGCCATTCGACACCCAGAAGGTAATGGCTGATGCAAAGGGCTTGCTGTTTGTTACCAACCAGTTTGATGATGCTACTATCAGCTATGCAACAGTTGACGTTAACGAGGATGGTGTAAACGAGGTTATTTTCCGTTGCGCACACACCAACAACACTATCGACTATGTTATCATGCAGTATGACAAGGATTCACAATCAGTTGGCGATGCTGTTATGACTTGCGTAAGCGATGAGGATTACAAAGATCAGAAGGTAGGTTATGGCAAGGGTTGCTTGGTAAAGGGCTTTATCGATCAGGTTGGCGCCAAGACCGTTCAGTATACCGACTTAGCAGAACACTTCCAGATTCACCAAACTCCTGATTTGGTTATGACACCTGGTGTTACCGAAATGGAAGAATCTGTAATGAAGGAGTACGTTGCTGCTCATCAGGATATCACTTGGGTTGGCGAAGACACCAAGTGGCTGGCTTGGGAATAATTCTATTGTAAAATTGATAAGAATGAAAAGAGTTCGGACTATGGTTCGGGCTCTTTTTTTGTCGTGTTCTATTTGGTTGAAAAGAAAAACTTTGTACCTTTGCCAAAAAGAATATCAAAACATTCGTGGTATGAAGAAAATATTTTCATTTGTGCTGTTTCTGGCACTTGCAGTAGGTGTTAAGGCACAGTCGTCCGAGGAACTTATGAAGCAGAGTGTGCGCTATCTCATTGGCGATGGTGTTCCGCAGTCGGAAGCCGAGTTCCAGAAACTTTATGCCAAGGCAGTCGAGGCAGGAACACAGGTAATAGAAGGTCCCGACTATGTAAAGCTGCAGCAAATGGAGAACCCCGAGCAGCAGGTGGTGAACCTTCTTACCAGCTATGCCGACAAGGAAAACATCAATGCCATGTATCAGCTGGGTGTTTTCTACAGGCAAGGTCGAGGTGTTGAAAAATCCATTCCTCAGGCGCAGAAATGGTTTACCAAGGCTGCAAACCTAGGTCATGCCAATTCGCAGTATCAATTGGGCAACATGTACTCTTTCAGTGAGATAAAATCTGCAACTCCCGATGCCGATGCCCTTAAATGGTGGCGCAAAGCTGCAGCGCAAGGTCATGCCGATGCTCTCTTCAGCGTGGGTGTATGCTACCTGAATGGCGATGGTGTTAAGGCCAGCAAAACCGAGGCAATAAAGTGGCTCAAGAAAGCTGCAGCAAAAGGCCATGAGGATGCAAAAGAAGAACTGAAAGGGTTAGGACAATAATACACTTGCCGTGGATTAATGCTCTATAGCAGGGGCAGGATTTGCTGT
>JAGHTY010000027.1 GCA_018065125.1 Candidatus Minthousia equi | reverse complement strand
CCTATATATATATAAGGTATATATCCGTCATCGGGCAAAGACAAAAGCACAGAAATGGCTTTATTGGGCACCCACCATCCTTTTGTCCCTGCTTCTGCTACTGCTATTCTTGGGACATTTGCAGCATGTATCGGCATTCAAATACTTCTTTGTAGTATTTCTGTGCTTTGTGGCACCTAAGATGTTATTTACCATTTTCTCATTGATTGGTAAGGGCTTAAGTTATCTACATCCTGTCTGCCAGAAGATTTTCGACACCATTGGTTGTGTACTAGGGCTTTGTGCTGTAGGTATCCTGATCTATGGTTCGGTTTGGGGATGGAAGCACTTCACCGTAAAGGAACAGACTTTTGTTTCGGCAGATTTGCCAGCTGCTTTCGATGGATACAAGATTGTGCAATTCTCTGATATGCACATCGGTACATTGATTGGCAATGAGGAAGAAGTAGGAAATATCATGGATTTGATCAACAGCCAGAATGCCAACATGATCTGCTTCACCGGCGATTTGGTAAATGGAAATGCCAACGAACTGAATACCTTTGTTCCTTATCTGAGCAAGTTGAAAGCACCCGATGGGGTTTACTCTATCATGGGTAATCACGACTATTGCACCTATGGCGCCTTTGCCAATGAAGAGGCACGCAAGCAGAGTGTAGAAACCTTGCATCAGACAGAGCGCAATGCTGGTTGGGACCTGCTCTTGAACGAAAATCGCATCATCCGAAAGGGCAATGACAGCATCGCATTGGTAGGTGTAGAGAATGATGGTCGACCACCATTTCCACAGTATGGCGACCTTCCAAAAGCTACTGCCGGACTTAGCAAAGGTTGCTTCAAACTGTTGTTGAGTCATGACCCAACCCACTGGCGCAGAAGAGTTTTGCCAGAAACA
This sequence comes from Candidatus Minthousia equi, assembly GCA_018065125.1. Classification (GTDB taxonomy): domain Bacteria; phylum Bacteroidota; class Bacteroidia; order Bacteroidales; family Bacteroidaceae; genus Minthousia; species Minthousia equi. The sequence goes on along the minus strand of JAGHTY010000027.1, from coordinate 19,954 downwards.
GACATCCAGTTGATGCTGGCAGGACACACTCATGGCATGCAGGTGCAGTTTGGAAGTTTCTCTCCTGCCTCTTTCGCTTATGATGAATGGGGTGGATTCTATGAGGAAAACGGAAGAGGATTGTACATCAGCCTGGGTATTGGTGAGGTAATGTTCCCATTCCGCTTTGGAGCATGGCCAGAAATCAATGTCATTACTTTGAAGAAAAAATAATAAATCTATATATGAAAAGCATTATTCACGTACTCTATTGCATTTATCAGTTAGTAATTGCAGCGCCGTTGGCTATCTTAGCCACTATCTTAACCTCTTTTTTCACCGTTGTAGGTGCTGCCATAGGTAGTACAGATTTCTGGGGTTACTGGCCTTCTCACCTATGGGCAAGATTTATTCTTGCCATCCTTTTCATCCCTGTTAAAGTAAAGGGAAGAGAGAATGTTGACAAGAACACATCTTATGTATTCCTTGCAAACCATCAAGGTTCATTCGACATCTTCTTGATTTATGGTTACTTGAACCGCGACTTCAAGTGGATGATGAAGATGGGCATCAAGAAGATGCCATTCGTAGGAGCAGCATGTGCTGCAGCTCACCACATCTTTGTAGATAACAGTTCTCCAAAGAAGACTGCAGAAACCATTGACTTGGCACGAAAGACACTACAGAAAGGCACTTCTATGGCAGTGTTCCCTGAAGGACGTCGTTCTTTCAACGGCAAGATGGGACCTTTCAAAAAAGGTGCATTTATCCTGGCAGACGAACTGCAGTTACCTGTTGTTCCAATGACCATTGATGGTGCATTCGACATTCTGCCACGTACCAAGGGTTTGAATTTTATCAAATGGCATCGTTTGGTACTAACCATGCATCAGCCTATTCCTCCTACCGGACAAGGCACAGAAGACATCAAGGTCACAATGCAGAAAACACGCGAGGCCATCAACACAGCATTACCTAAGAAATATCAAGATTAAACAAAATAAAATCCGGAATTTCCCAATTGGGAATTTTCCGGATTTCTTTTTTATGGTTGGTTGTTGTTGGGTTTACTGACCAATGTTTCGCATATTTGCTTCAGCTGCTTTTATGAACTCCTGCACGTAAGCATTTGCCTTGAACGATTCTGATGCCTTACTCATGATATCATCAATCTGAGCATTCATCATTGGTGGCTGACCGTTGTTGGTGTGGATAATGAAAACACCCACACTTAGGATGTTGTCAAAGTTCTCTGTTAGATATTTCATCACCAGCTGGTCGTAGGCATGTGTCAATCTGTTTGCCTCACCACTTAGAATCTGATTGATTTCGTATTCATCCTTACCTGCCAGATACATCTGACTTTCACGTCTAGGCAGTTCTTGGAACTCCATTTCCAGACTATTCTTCTGCTTTAGGAATTCATAAAGCTGATCATTCAGTTCTGTTCCAGAAACGCGCATCAATGTATCATCCAGACAAACAGTCAACGCAGCAGGTTCAAGTACCAATGGCATCACCTGCATATCATCCATGAAGAGTTCGGCCATTCTCACGGTGTCACAAGGACCCGTCATTGAGAAGTTGCCATGAATCACCTCACATGAATCTACGGCAACCATATCAAGACCATTAATAGCCTTTACATATACCATCTTGCCATCCAACTGAGGTGAAGAAGTATGTCCTTCTATCTGGAAATTATTGCTGGCGCAAGAGCACAAACCCAGTGCCAACAGCGCATAAAGAAAATGCTTCATTCTTTAAATTATTGTTCGTCCATTATTAGGTATTACAAAAATACAATGTATTTTCACTTAAACCTATTTCATTTTTACTTTATTAAAACTTTTGGTAAGAATTTAGCATTTTTATCGATGTATGCACATTATTTCACGTCTAAAAAGAACTCCTGACGCAATTTTTCCAGTGCATCATTCTTTTTACACATCTCACGATACTTCTCTATAGGAGTAAAAGCGCGAACAAATTCACCAGGTGCTGCAACTCTCACATTCATTTGTAACCTAAAGTTTCCAATGCCTTTCTGAAGATGTAGCAGAAGACTGTTACGCACTCTTTCCATTTCGGATTGCACCTGCTTGTTTTCTACAACAACCTCAAAGAGTTCGGGAGCCAGCAACTTTACTTCCATACTTTCCATTCGTCCACGAAGTGCTGCCTCTTCGTGTGGCAGTAACTGCATAAACTCGTTCCAGTAGAAAGTGAGTTTTTCTTGTGTAACCGGTTTTTGCTGCTGTACCTGCAATGCAGCCTCGCGTGCTGCCTGTTGCTCTGGAGATATCTCGTACTTGACTTCCCTATTTAGATTCACATTACGAATAGAGAATCCCAAACCCATCTTTTTTCCCATAACTGACTGAGAGGACTTTACTACAGGTTTAGGAGTATCAACTGGTTGCTGTTGTACGCTTGGAGAGACAACTGTTTTCTGCACCTGTGGTTGCTGAGCTACGGGTGCACTGACAACTGCAGCAGGCTTTACTGCTACAGGTTGTTCTGTAAATATTGGTTTTAAAATCTTAGCGGGCCGAAGCCCACCAGAAACGGCATCATCCGGTGCTGTAAGCTGAGCACACTGAATTAGGGCCAACTCAACCTGCAAGCGCTTGTTCTTGCTGGCACGGTAACCTAAATCGCACTCATTACATATTTTCAAAGCCGAGAAAAGGAATTTTGCAGAACACTTTTCTGCCTGTTGCTGGTAGCGCTGCTTTACACTATCCCCCACCTCAAGCAATGGCAGTGTGGCAACATCCTTGCTCACCATCAAATCACGCAGGTGCTTTGCCAATCCGTTGATGAAATGATCACCTTGGAAACCCTTGTTGAGAATTTCATTGAACAAGAGCATGCAATCCTTAACCTTATTTTCAAGGAAACTATCTACCAAACGGAAATAGTATTCATAATCCAACACGTTTAGGTTGGCAATTACCTTGTCGTATGTCAAATGACCACCAGTAAAACTAACCACTTGGTCAAAGATAGAAAGGGCATCACGCATACCACCATCTGCTTTCTGTGCAATCACATTCAGTGATTCTGCATCTGCCTCAACACCTTCCTGCTGAGCCACATATTGCAAATGGCGAACGGTATCTGCCACCGACATGCGGTTGAAATCATAAATCTGGCAACGAGAAAGAATCGTAGGCAGAATCTTGTGCTTTTCTGTAGTTGCCAAGATGAAGATGGCATGATGAGGCGGTTCCTCCAATGTTTTCAGGAAAGCATTGAATGCAGCAGATGACAACATGTGCACCTCATCAATGATGAACACCTTGTACTTTCCTACCTGTGGTGGAATCCTCACCTCTTCTATCAATCCACGGATATCATCCACAGAGTTGTTTGACGCAGCATCCAATTCATGGATGTTAAATGAGCGTTGCTCATTGAACGACATGCACGATTCGCACGCATCACATGCCTCCCCATTCTCCTTGGGGTGCATACAATTGATGGTCTTGGCAAAAATACGTGCGCAAGTAGTCTTTCCTACGCCTCTAGGACCACAGAACAGAAAGGCATGCGCCAGTTTTCCCGTCTTGATGGCATTCTTCAGCGTAGTAGTCAAAGCACTCTGTCCCACCACCGAGTCAAAGGTCACAGGACGGTACTTACGTGCCGATACGATATAATTCTCCATTGAAATAATTTTTTCCGTAGCAAAGATAGCAATTTTTTTTGTTATTAAGAGAGTTTACTGTATTTTTGCAAGAAAATAAAAAGAGTATGAATAAGTTCCTTCGTCTTTTGGGTGTACTCAGTCGTTACCGCTATATTATCGTGATTGCGATAGCGGTAGTTTTCATCGGATTTGTAGGTGAAAACAGCTACATGGCACACTTGCGCCATCAAGCCACACTGAAGGAACTGAATGAAGAAATTGCTGCGTGCAAAAAGCAATATGATGCCGACACCCGAAAACTTCATGACCTGAACGAGAACATCGAGGCAATTAAGCAAGTTGCCCGTGAGAAGTATTTCATGAAGGCCAAGAACGAAGATGTCTTTATTTTCCAGCAATGAACCAACTTACAAAAACACAGATTTGGATTATGAACATAGGGGCGCTATTGATGCTATTTGCATTAGTAGCCAATTTGTTTTTCCCTGTATTTCCACCCCTTACCTATCCACTACTGTTTCTAGCTGGTGCCATGGGATTTGGCTGTATGCAGATGCTGCAGCGCTATGAAGGAAAGAACTTCGTAATCCGCCGCTTACGTCGTTTGCAGATTCTTTCTGATATAATGCTAATCCTTACCGGATTCTTTATGCTGCTGCCACATATGGGTGTTTTCTACATCCCATACATACATCTTGGAACAGCGCGCAACGAATGGCTGATTCCACTCGTTATCGCAGCACTGTTACAATTATACACGGTATTCCGTCTGCCAAACGAATTGGAGAAGGAACAATAATTACATATCGTGATTCATCAGGCGATAGTTTGCCATTTCCTCGTACTTTGTTCCAGGACGGCCATAGTTGGCATATGGGTAGATTGATATACCACCACGAGGTGTAAAGATACCTGTTACCTCAATGTATTTAGGATCCATCAGCTTAATCAAATCCTTCATAATCTTGTTCACGCAATCTTCATGAAAATCGCCATGATTGCGAAAACTGAACAGATACAATTTCAAGCTCTTGCTCTCTACCATACGCTGATCTGGCAGGTAGCTGATGCGTATCTCTGCAAAATCAGGTTGCCCGGTAATAGGGCACAAACTGGTGAACTCTGGGCAATTGAATCTTACCCAGTAATCATTCTCAGGATGTTTATTTTGAAATGCCTCTAACACCTCTGGGGCATAATCCTGCTTGTATTCTGTCTTCTTTCCTAATGCCTGAAGACCCTCTTTTTCACGATTCATGTTTTTTCGATTTTAGATATTTCTCAAGTCCTTCTTTGCGCAATTTACAGCTGGGACACTCTCCGCAGCCATCACCAGGAATACCATTGTAGCAGGTAAGGGTTTCATAGCGGATAATGTCCATTACCCCTAATTCATCTGCCAATTTCCATGTTTCTGCCTTATCTATCCACATCAGTGGAGTGTGAATGACAAACTGCTCATCCATCGCCAGATTCAGGGTAACATTCAAGCTTTTGATAAACGAATCCCTGCAATCAGGATAACCACTGAAATCAGTTTGCGACACGCCTGTTACCATATGGTTGATTCCTCGTTCACGAGCATATACGGCAGCAATGCTCAGGAAGAACAGGTTTCTACCTGGTACAAACGTATTAGGAAATGAATCTGCAGGTTTTTCTTTATCCATGACAATACTTGTATCGGTAAGCGAATTACTACCCAACTTGCCAATAAACGACACATCCATCACATCAAACTCCACTCCTGCCTTTTGAGCGATACTGCGCGCTATCTCAACCTCGTTCACATGTTTCTGACCGTAGATAAAACTCAGCGCATATACCTTCTTGAAGCGTTCTTTTGCCCAGTACAAGCATGTTGTACTGTCCTGACCGCCACTAAAAACCACTAAAGCTGCATCGTTATTCATTAGATTTCTTTCTTAAACACATTATACGAAATGTTCTCATCATACACATCGGCACCATCTATGCGTTTCACAAAGTTTACCACACGAATAGTAACTGGCAATGCAATCACCTCGTACATGGTCTTGGCAAACACCTGAATCAGCATCAGCTTAATGATTTCCTCGAAAGGCATCAATCCCCAGAATGCCAATGGGAAAAAGATGATTGAATCTGCACTCTCGCCTACAATAGTAGATGCAATGGCACGCCAGCAAAAATTCTTTCCCTTAGATGCCAGTTTCATCTTACTCATCACATAAGCATTCAGGAAACTACCCACAAGGAAAGCAAAGAAACTTGCTGCTGCCACACGGGGAGCCATGCTGAACACAAAATTGAACGATGCCTCATTCTCTACCCAATAGTCGGCAGCAGGCAACATCACAGCAATCTGGCCTAATAGCACAATGAAGAAATTCATCAAGAAACCCATCCAGATAATCAATCGGGCTTTCTTGAATCCCCATACCTCGGCTATACAGTCATTGATGATGTAAGAAATTGGAAAGACTATGAAACCAGCTGTGAGCGACACAGGTCCTACCTGTACAATCTTGGTTTCTAATAAATTAGCTGCCACTAGGCAGATGCAGAAAAGTATCCCCATGATCATGAAGGATACGGAAACTTGTTTTTGTTTCATAACTCCTGTTTTTTACGTGGTGTTCTGGAATACACGGCTTTTTCCACTCTTCAGAAAAAGCATTGTCCATAAAATTGCCGCAAAGGTAGTACTATTTCTCAATAGCACCAAACCTTTGCGGCATGTTTTTCTTATGAGATTGTTTAGAATGTAATGTCAAGTCCTACACCCAGCACACGGTTGGTGCGGGTAAAGGTGTCTGCACCTTTCAAGGCGCCAGCATTGATCAGGGCATTTGCTGTCTCGGCACCTGCTACTGTTGTTACCAGATTACCCAGGTTGCCATAGTTTGGATTCTGCTTATTGTAATCGGTGTAGTTTGTTTGGAAATAAGCCAGATTCAGTTTCATGTTTTTCTTCAGGTTGATACCCACACCAAGGCCAAACGACCAAGAATTCACGTTAAAGCTGATGTCGTTCATGAAGGCATCGGTTTGGCTATAGTTGGTTTTCTGTACACCGGCACTTACTTGCAAAGTCTTGTTTACATCGTATTCTGCACCCAGCAGATACTCGTTCGAGTCGCCAATCAAATTCTTGGTGTACTGTTTGGTATCTACGTCAAAATAATGATGATAACCTGCCATTACACGTAGTGCAGGGGTTATTTCATATTGTGCACCAAGGGTTAACAGCGCAGGAGAATCCTCTGGCACAGAACCACCATCCTTGAAACGCGCCAACTGAGCAATATTATCGGCACTTTCACTATTGGCAGCCTTGTTCTTCAAGCGCATTCTGGTCTTGAACTCATACTTGGCAGCAAGATTCAACTTACCTGCCTTGTAATCAACACCAATGATAGGTGCTACACCCCAACCCACCTGATCACAGTTCAGGGTAATGTTCTCTGTTGCCTTTCCTAAAGCAGCCATCTGGTATGCCTGAGCACCATATGCCTCGGCCATTGCCATGTACTCGGCAGCCTTTTCCGCCAAACCTGCAGCAGCATATTGTTTGGCTGCTTCAGTGCATTGTCCTACTGCCTCGAATGCCTGCACGCTCAAGCCTGAGAAATAATCTGTAGCCTTCACTACACCAGCATTGGCAGTACTCAACTTGATGTCGCGCAAATAGCCATAATAATTTGAGTTGCCATATAGCATGCGCAAACCTCCATATACAGAAAGATTGTCGTTCAACTTACGGGCAGCACCTAGGGTAAAGCCAAAGTAATACTGACGGCCACGCATGTATGAATCTGCATCATAGCCATTCACACCCAGTTTCTCGCCAAGTAGCATTGGCAGCAACGCCACATTGCACTCAAACGAGCCCAAACCATGCTCAAACTCACACTTACCTCCACCGCCTACCACGGCAAAACCAAACTGAAAGCTCCAGTCATTGGTATTGTAAGCTGCCAGAATAGAAGGAATTACAGGTGCATCTGCCACACCCTTGAACAACTTGGTAGCTTGCTTGTTATTGTTCATGCCAAATGCAAAAGGTGCAAAGGTAGAGGTTACGCTACGTGTTTGGTGTGCATTCTGAATGTTCAGGGAAAGATGAAAACCATTATCCAGAAAAATAACACCTGCAGGATTGCTGTAAACACCATCGATGCCTATTGCAGCATCACGTGCAGGATTACGCAAAAAAAGAACACTCTGATTGGTATTGGTTAAATAACCACCAGCATTGGCCACTGCCGAAAAGGCCAGCATCACCATGCCCAAGAAACTTTTTTTATTCATTTTGTCGGATAGTTTGTTCTAAACGTCTGCAAAGTTACAACAATTATCCGAATCTTAAAGACTTTTTGAACAAAATAATAATTACAACAAGAGAAATAGAACTATTCGTTTGCCATAATAAGAAATATGTGTAATTTTGCAGTATGTTAAACATTCATTTTGCTCCTTTACAAGGATATACCGAGGATAGTTACCGCCGCATTCACCACAAGGTTTGCGGAGGTATCAGCAGTTACTACACACCATTTGTGAGATGGGAACATGGCAGTGTGCGCAGTAAGGACAAGCGCGACATTCGCGCACAGTTTAACGAAGGTGTGCCTGTTGTGCCACAGATCATTGCCTCGGAACCAGATGAGATGCAAAAATTGATTGATGCCGTTCAAAGTGAGGGTTATACCCGCATCGACCTGAACATGGGTTGTCCTTTTCCCCTTCAAACACGTCATGCACATGGTGCTGGCATCTTGCCTCACCCCGAGAAAGTAGCTGCACTTTGCCAAATCATTGAAAAAGAGAAACTGATTTCGTTTTCCGTAAAGATGCGTTTGGGATTAAACAGTGCCGATGAATGGAAAGAGATTCTTCCAATACTGAACGACACACCTCTGCAGCACGTCACTCTTCACCCTCGAATCGGTGCACAGCAATATAAGGGCATGGTGGACATGAATTCCTTTCAGGAGTTTCAGCAGCAATGCCAACACCCTATCATATACAATGGCGATATTACCACGGTAGATGATATCCTGCGCATAGAGCAGCAGTTCCCAACCCTTAGTGGCATCATGATAGGCCGTGGATTACTGGCACGCCCCACCCTGGCTATGGAATATGCCAATGGCACTGCACTTACCGATGCACAGGTTACCAGCACCTTGGTACAAATGCACCAACTACTGTTAGAGCACCAGCAAACCGTAATTCCTGGCGAAGCTGCCTTACTAAACAAGATACGCACTTTCTGGGATTATACCGAACCCACCATTGGCCACAAGGCATGGAAAAAACTTAAGAAAGCTGGTAATCTGAAGAATTACCTGGCAACTGTAAATTGGATTTAGAGAATATATTTTCGGCAGCAACATCCTGTATTTGAAGATTGTTGCTGCCGATTTGATTTAGAAGTATTTACCTATACCTAGCATAATCCTATACTTGGAATGCTTGATTCTCGCCTCTGGAGACAAGTACAGATATAACCCCTTACTTAGTTTGTAATTTGCTTGCGCACCAATCAATGAACCAACGCAATTTCTCAAGTTGGCTGTTTCCAGAATTAAAACGATAAGTAAGACCAACTTTATAAGAAACACGAGAGGAATGGTCTCCGTTTTTATCGGGCAAATAAGAAACTAATTCTGGAGCAAAGTATGTAGACATGTGTGAATTCAATCTATAACCAAACTGTACACCAGCCAAACCGCCAAACCTCCACTTCTTCAAGCCGCTTTGATAACTTCCTTGCGAACCAACATATAGATTGGTTGAAAAACGGTCTTCTGGGTCATAGCCAAGTAGCAAATTACTCAAGTTTAGCATATACGAACCTGATATATTTAAACTTCTCGCTAATCCCGTATTCTTTTCATTACAATCCTGTAGATTGAATGCCATTCTAACCGCTGATAAAGCGTGGTTCGTGTAAGGATGGTGTATAATCTTAAGGAAGAGCTATTAGCGAGTAAGATTATGCAAGAAATGTTGATGAGATGAAGACGAGCGGTAACTACTCAGCACCCACCAATGCCATTTTTTTTTGTCTGAAAGTGAAAGTTATAGGGGTGCTGAGTAGTTACAGAGTAAAGATAGACGAATTACATTTCTTAAAATCTATTCTCTTACTCTCTCTACAAGTTCTTTTGGATATTGAGGCATGGCACCGGCCTGAGTACATACGAACGCAGAGACATCTACACCGATCTTGTGTGCTTCTTCTATTGACTTTCCTGCAAGGATAGCAGCGCTAAATGAACCTGTAAAGGAGTCGCCAGCACCTACGGTGTCTGCGACCTGTACCTTTGGTGTAGGTTGGAAACTGAGTTTGTCAATTGTCATCACGTATGAACCGAAGGCTCCGCATGTAAGGACTACCATCTGAAGGTCGTAGATGCGTATAAGGTCGCGCACCTGGTCCTCAAAGTGTACTGGCTGAAGAAGAGTCTCGTTAGGATCTACGTCAGTAATCTCGCCAAGGTCGAGGAGTTTTGATACCTTGATGATCTCCTCATCGTTGATCTTGAGCACATTGCATCGGTTGAGGGATTCTTCAATAACCTCCTTCGAATACCAGTTCTGACGAAGGTTTATGTCGAACACCTTGAGCGTGCCGAGTTGTGGCATAGTATCGAGAAACTTATAGATGGTATTACGGCTTACTGCTGTGCGCTGGGCGAGCAATCCGAAGCAAACAACACGTGTGTTCTTTGCAATTTCCTCAATGCCAGGAGTCCAAGGGATGTTGTCGTATGCCACTCCGAGACAGATGTCATACTGTGGTATGCCATTGCCAGAGAGTGTTACCTGTACAGTGCCGGTTGGTTCTGCTACTTGCTCAAGGTGGTATTCAAGCGATGGCGTGTTACTGAGTATTTCCTTTATTTCCTCACCGTTGTCATCGTTGCCAATAGCCGAAACAACTATACCGTTGAGTCCGAACTGACTTACGTGATATGCGAAGTTGGCAGGAGCGCCGCCAAGTTTTTTTCCGTCGGGGAGACAATCGAATAGGATTTCTCCTAAGCCTACTATATAGTTTTTCATTGTTTTTATTTTACTTTAGATATATAAGTGAATAGATAGATTACACCAACAGCCATGCAGAGTACAGCGCCTGCCTGTCCCATTGCATCAGATGCTACACCCATTGCCAACGGGAAAAGAGTGCCACCGAAGAGCCCCATAATCATGAGTCCTGACACCTCATTCTGCTTCTCAGACACAGCGTTGAGGGCATTGGCGAAACACATAGAGAAGATGTTGGAGTTGCCATAGCCTACGAGGGCGATGCCTGCATAGAGAATCATTGTATCGGTACCCATGAACATGCATACCATTGAAAGTGCCATGCAGATAACGGAGATGATGAAAAATGTACGCGTCTTGAGCACACGAAGGAAGAAACTTCCGCTGAAGCAGCCGATGGTACGGAAGATAAAGTAGAGTGATGTGGCGAAGGCTGCATCGTTGAGACTGAAGCCGAGGCGCTCCATGAGAATCTTGGGTGCAGTGGTGTTGGTGCCTACATCAATACCTACGTGGCACATGATGCCGAGGAATGAGAGGAACACAATAGGCGAGCCGAGAAGTTTGAAGGCATTGGCGAACTGTGTGCCAATACCTGCATTGCTTGTCTCAGCCTTTGGTTCTTCAATCTCGATTGATGCGAGCACTGCAGTGGCGAGGATGCCTATAACAAGGAATATGGCGAAGAGTATGCGCCAGTCGTAGCCGAATGTTGGGATGACGGCTGCGGCTCCCCACATGGAGAGGTATGGTGCGATGAATGATGCTATTGCCTTGATGAACTGTCCGAAGGTTAGTGTTGACGCTAGGTTGCCGCCCTTCATGACACATGTCACAAGCGGGTTGAGCGATGTCTGCATCAATGCATTGCCGATACCCAGAAGGGAGAATGCAGTAAGCATGACAGGGAATGTCTCACCGAAGAGAGGCAGAAGGAGAGATACTACTGTCACGATGAGTGAGAGCAGCACTGTCTTCTTACGTCCGATCTTGTTCATCAGCACGCCTGTTGGCACTGAGAAGATGAGGAACCAGAAGAACACGAGTGATGGGAAGAAGTTGGCTACGCTGTCGGTAAGTCCGAGGTCGGCCTTCACATAGTTGCTTGCTATGCCCACGAGGTCAACGAAGCCCATGGCGAAGAAGCAGAACATCACGGAGATTATTGCTATCTTGTTTGATTTCATATAGTTTTTCTTTGAATAAACGTTAAACATTAACCGTTAACCCTTAATACTGTGTAACCTTCAGGTCAGAAACGGTAATCTTGCCACCGTAGTTATTGATAGACCAACCGTTCTTCTGAATGCCGTAGATGCGAGTAGTGTAAGCCATCACATTATTATAATATACTACTACGACAGAGTTGTCGGTATAGATATCAATGTTGTAAGTGTTGTCAGCAGGGCGTGGCACGAAGTTAGACAAAGCACCGTTTACGAAGTCCTGTCCGTCACCATTTCCGTTAACCTGCAGGAACTCCAGGCGACAGAGGTTACGCTTCTCTGCCTCCCAGTGTGGGTTATTGAAGTTTACAGAAGCATAGCGCTTGTTGTCATTGCTGCGAACGAAGCTTACACCGAACTTATCATCAGCATTGTCAACCTTTACGGTGAAAGAGATGTGGTTGTGGTAGCCGAGACGACCGAAGCGAATGAAGGAGTCGCCAGTGAGCTGTGCGTTGCCATTCTCGAAAGTAGCACCCTCTGCACACTCCACTGCATCAAGAGCAACCTCCTTGTTGTACTTTGCCTTGATGCCTGGAACTTCACCAAGGGTGATTGTACCATCCTCATGCTGGATCAGCTTATGGCAAACGAGAGCACCTGACCATGCTGGCTCTACGTCATCCTTTGCCTCAAGGTTCTTTGCCCAAATGTCACTGCCATAACGTATAGGACACCATCCCCAGATGTAACGGTCTGTGCCGTTGCTCGCTGTCTTACCAGCGAAGAAGCCACGGTTGTCAAGCTTACCCTCATCAGCATTAGGGAATCGGCTTGCCTCAACGTTGTCATAGAGGTCGGCAAGGGAAGTACCCATGATGTACTTCACGCAGCGTCCCCACTTGCTCTGGTCACTGAAAACCAGATACCACCAGTCGCCCATCTGGAATACGTCAGGACACTCGCTCGTGCGATCCCATACCATCTTAACGGTACGATTGAAGGTCCAGTCCTTGAGATTTGCAGAGGTATAGTCTGCAAACTTGCCACTGCTGGAGATAATCATGTGCCACTTGCCATCGTCACCCTTGAACACCTGTGGGTCACGGAAGTCTGTCTCGCTGAGACCTACCTGCTTACCCTTCAGACTCCATGCGAGATCCTTTGTAAAGTTCTTGCCGTCAGTAGATGTAGCACGCATCACAGCCTCTGTCTGGGCACAGTTAGCATTATGACCTGTGTAATAGATGTAATATACGTCATTCTCCTTGTCATATACGCGACAGCCTGTACCAACACCAGCATCCTGCTCTGTAGGAGTGCCAGCAGGGAGCACAAGTCCCTCGTTGACGTAGTTAGCGCAATCCTTCGTAGCAACGCTTAGGATAGGGTGATACGAAGCACCGTTGTTGTCATACTCCTGGAGGTAATAAACCTTGAACTCTTCTGACTTCTCGTCATAAAAAGGCATAGGGTCACCACAACGTCCTATCGCTGGCTTGTAGTATGTAGAGAAACCGTCCTCTTCTACAGGAGAGAAGAACTCCGTTGTTCCAGCCCAATTCTTCTCTGGGTCAGGGCTGTAAGTATCGTCGCTACAAGCTGTCAGCGCAACGGCTGACAGCATTATAGATGAAAATAATATCTTGTTCATAATTTTACTTGCTTCATTGTTAACTAATCGTTGTTAACTTACTTTGTGAGATAGTCGATAGCATTCTGAGCCATCTTGCTGATGTTCTTATGGTAGTTCTCCTTGTAATCCTTCTCAAGAGTGTAAGAATACCAGTCGAAGCAACCAGAACCGATACAGATGATGCCACCCTTACCGTCATGAGCAGGATACTCCCATGCTACGATGGCACCATCGCCACCTACACCAAGGATTCTACCATTTGTGCGAGCCTCCCATGCACCATGATTGTCGAAGCCACCCCAGTCAGTACCGATGTGGAACTGTGATGTAGAATTTGTGATGTGGTAACCCTTGTCGGTACAATAAACCTCAGAATCATTGTCACCAGCTATAAGTCCTGCATAGAGAGGGTGATTCTTCTGATCGTCCCACTTCTTGAATGTCCAAGGTCCGCCGCAGAGTTCTGCCTCTGACTCGTTCTGACCCCAGCAGTTGTTAGGAGTAGTCCATGTGTCATCGCCTGTAGCGCCTATGAAGGAAGCGAGGTTGCCAGCATAGCGTGTGAGGAACAAAGCACCACCATTGTCACGGTATGTGCGAAGCTTCTCGAAGAGCTTTGTGCGAAGCTCTGCCTCAACCTCCCAAGACTCCTTATTAGCAAGATCAACGCCAACGAATGGAGCAACATAGCGAAGGAAGTTGTCGTGACCATCCACGCCACCGTCCTTATGAGCGTGCCAATAGATGACCTTCACGTCAGAGAGATCCTTACCGTTAGCAATGTCATTGAGAGAGCAGTAATCAGTCTTTGGAACATTAGCCAGCATCCATGTGTATGCAGCGTACTCCTCCATGTTGAGGCTCTCAGCATTAGCATCGCCACCAATGTAGAGGGCATCAGGCTTGCTGAACTGCTCTACCTTTACGGTATAAGTACGTGTGATGTTATTGTTGCGTACAACGAAGGTACGGTCATTGGTGAAGTCAGTAACCATCTCGTTGCCCTGCACCGTTGCACCCTCACTAACCTGTATAGTAGGAACGAGAGAAGTAACGTCGATACCTTCAGGGAGATAAATGGTAACGGTATTGTTGTCATTGTCAACGACACCGTTGCGTCCTTCAATGTTGATGCTCTCAATACGTGCGCTAAGAATCTTTACAACAACTGTCCAGTCGAGCATTACGTCACCATTCTTCACACGGATGCTGCGTGGAGTACCCATGTCGAGGTGTGTACCCTTCGTAACAGATGCTGTAGCACCGTCAGAGATGGTCAGATCCGTCAGTTCCATGTCATTAACAGAAGCACCTTCCGGAACGTAAACCGTTGCCGTCTGCGACACCTTGTCTATCTCTGCCTGAAGATCGTCGAGAGTGAGAGCCTTAAGCATACACTGTCCATCAAGAGCCAGAGACTCCTTGTCGTCAGAACAACCTGTTGTCATTGCTGTACCGAGAATGGCAAGCAGCATGATGTATACATATTTCTTAAAAGTCATCATAACTTTTATTCTTTACTTGTTAATAATTACTTGTTACATTAGAATCCTGGATTCTGAGTATATTTGCCGTCGGCAGCTTTCATCTCGGTGAATGGGATAGGCATATACTCGTTGACGTTCTCCTTGAAGTTAGAGTTCTTGTAGATAGAGACATACTGCTCGTCTGCATAGAACTTATCCAGAACCTTCTTTACATCACCCCAGCGTACGAGGTCGAAGAAACGCTCTGCCTCCATAGCGAGCTCCAGACGACGCTCAAACTTTACGATGTCGAGGGCGTTAGGAGCGTTAAGGTCATACTCACCTACATTGAACTTCACGCCATACTGCTTCTTATATCCGGCAATCATGTTCACGCTGGCAGCAGCTCTGCGACGAATGTCGTTGACGATGTTGATGGCATCCTTGCTCTTACCACGCTGTGCAAGAGCCTCGGCACGCATCAGCATCACGTCAGCCATACGGAAGACGATGCGGTTCATGGAGTTTGCCCAGCACCATCCGCACTTCTTGATGTAAGTATTCTCGCCTACGTAAGCAAGATCAACATTCTGCTTCAGTGTGATATAGTAACCATAGAGACCAGTAGAGTTACGTGCCCAGCTCTTCTCCTGAATGAAGTTGCTGTTGAACATGAATGGGAAACCAGGCATACCTACGGTAAGGAAGAGGCGAGGATCGACATTGTCGTATTCCACGTCATAGTCGGAAGCATTGAAGCTGTTGAGCATAGGCAGACCGTTGCCGTCTGTCTTGAATGCATTGACGAGGTTCTGTGATGGCTTATAGAAGTCATGGCCACCGGTAGTTGCACTCTCAACGTTTGGAGCCATCAGCGCAGCACCGAAGTTACGGTTACCGTTTACGGAGCCATCGTTGAAGCTGTACTGCACAGCCCAGAGCGACTCACAACCGTTCTCGTATGCCTCCTCGGGACGGAAGTTGTTATGGAAGTCTGCCTCAAGCTGATAGCCTTCATAGACATTTGCCAGTTCACCCTTATAGTCGGTATATTTCAGTACGGAGTCAAGCTCGTTGGTGTTGACGCTTGTCACGGTGTGCTTGCGTGGCTCATCCTGATGGTATGCCTTATAGAGATAAACCTTTGCGAGGAAAGCGGCAGCAGCAGCCTTCGTTGGACGTCCCTTCTCCTTCTGTGTCACAGGAAGATCATTGTAGGCAGCCTTTACCTCTGAGGCAATCTTCTCCCATGCCTCATCGTTGGAGTACTCGGTGTTGGAAAGCTGATAGAACTGCTCGGAGGTCATATGCTCATCCATTACGAACGGAATATTCTTGAACAGACGCTTGAGCTGGAAGTGTCCGTAGGCACGGAGGAACTTCATCTCTGCTATGCGCTCCTTCTTCTGCGCGTAGCTGTCATCAGTGTTGTCGAGAATGGCAAGTGCTGTGTTGGCACGTGATATGAAGTTGTAGAAACGTGCCCAAATACCGCCTTCGCCGTCAATGCTCCAGTCAGAAGGCATGATGCCGTTACCTGTCTCAATCTTGTTGAATACGTCGCCGTCGCCCTCGTTTGATCCTCCTTTGTATGCGTCATCACTGCGGAGGTCATAGTTCCATAGGGAGAAGGAAGCATTGATATCCTCAATGGTAGAAAGACCTGCGTATGCAGAGACTACCATGGACTCCACGTTGGATGTCTGAAGAGCCTGTTCGTCAGATACAGTGCCCTGTGGTACGTGCTCCTCAAGGAAGTCGTTACAGCTTGTCAGCGTCAGACCTAAAGCCAGCGCCATGAGGCATGTACCATTCTTATATATTTTGTTAATAGTAATCATAATTGTGTGATAGTTTATTCTTTGACTTGGTTTTGGTTCCTTAGAACGTTACGTTAAGACCGAAGGTGATGCTAACAGGGATAGGATAAGCATATCCTGCGTTCTCTGGGTCAACACCAGTGAAGTTCTTGCTCTTGATGGTAAGGAGGTTCTGTGCAGAGAGATATACTCGCATACGCTCCATGTAAAGCTTCTTCGTAATGTCCTTTGGAAGGTTGTAGCCAAACTGCACGGTGCGCAGCTTGAGGTAAGAACCGTTCTCTACGTAGTAAGAACTCATAGCCTGCTCAAGACCTATTGGGGTGCTGGTGAGGGCAGGGATGAGAGAACCTGTGTTCTCTGGAGTCCATGCACCGAGCAGACGTGTACCCTTGTTGAGGTTTGCTACGTTGACACCTGCCCAGAGGTCCGTCTCGCGCTTGAGGTCGCGGGTGATAACGTCAACACCCTGAACGCCCTGCCAGAACATGGTGAAGTCAAAATTCTTGTACTGCAGATATACGTTGATACCATAGCAGAAGTCTGGTGTTGGGTCGTAGATCCATGTCTGATCCTTATCGTTGATAACGCCATCGCCATTGATATCCTTGATGCGCATACGGCCAGGTGCTGCCTGTTCCTGCTTGGCGTGGTTGTCAACCTCCTGCTGGTTCTGGAATATTCCGTCGAAGACGTAGCCTACCTGTGAACCCATAGCGTGGCCGATGATGGAGTTCTCTGCGTTACCGCCGAATGTACCACGTGAGATGAGGGTAGCAGGGAGCTTCTTAATCTCGTTGCGGTTAGTAGAGAGGTTGCCAGTGATGTCCCATGAAAGGCCGCTCTTTGTCTCGCCGCGCCATCCCATGTTGAACTCTATACCACGGTTCTGTACCTCACCAGCGTTGATGAACTGGTTAGCGCCCTCACCGCCAACGGCAATGCTTGGCATGTTGACAAGAATGTCCTTGGTGTTCTTGTGGTACCACTCGAAGCTGCCGTAGATAGCATTGCCGAAGAGGGTGAAGTCAAGACCGATGTTGGTCTGTGTGGTGGTCTCCCACTTGAGGTCTTCGTTACCTACCTGTATGCGCTTGAAACCGCTTGAGAGTGTACCCTGGTTGTTACCAGCGATGTCGTATGCTGTATCGTAAGAAGAACCTGCATCGGTGATAGTGCCGTATGTGCTCTTGTAGAGACTGTAACGTGCCGTGGTAGGAATCTGCTGGTTACCAGTCTGACCCCAGCTTGCACGGAGCTTAAGGTTGTCAAGCCATGATGCCTTGTCCTTGAGGAACTTCTCCTCAGAGATGCGCCAGCCTGCACTGAAAGAAGGGAACGTACCGTACTTGTTGTTCTTACCGAAGCGGCTTGAACCGTCGTGACGCAGTGTGAATGATGCCATGTAGCGGTCGTTGTATGTGTAGTTTGCCTTGCCGAAGAATGATACGAGGGTATAACCATCAGCACCGCTATATACCTTTGGCACGCCAGTACCAATCTCTGGCCACATGTAGTTGGTGTCGAAGATAGCGTAGTCATTGCCTACAGCGCTGAACATCTCGCTGTCCTCACGGTTAAGCTCTATACCGCCGAGGAAGTCTGCACGATGCTTGTTCTTCTCAAGGTTGTATGTACCTACGAGGTTCCACATCCACTTTGTCCAATGCTCCTGTTTTGCCTCAGAGGAGTTTGTCTTGTTGGCTGCAGTTCCTTCTGTTCTTGGGAAGGTGAAGAGGCGTTGCTCCTTCTGTGCGTAGTCAATACCGAATGTGGTCTTGATGTTAAGGTTCTTGAGTGGGTTAACGTTGAGGTAAACGTCACCGAATGTACGCCAATACTTGTAACGGTTGTCGGAGTTACGGTCAAGGCGTGCAACTGGGTTCTCGTAAGAAGTGTAACCTCCGTGAGGGCCAGCGTAAGCACCTGTCTCATCATATACAGGGATGATGGAAGGATACTGCAGGCAGAGCTGAAGGTTGCCTGGATCGCATACCTCTGATGTGCGGTTGAGGGTGAAGTGCTCACCTACTGTTACAACATCGTTGACAAGCTTGAACTCTGTGTTCATACGGGCAGAGAAACGCTCGAAGTCTGTCTGCTTGATGATACCGTCATTCTTATAGTAGCCGAGAGAGAAGAACTGTGAACTCTTCTCTGAGCCAGCGCTAAGAGATATGTTATACTGCTGTGCCACACCAGTGCGTGTTGTCTCACCAAACCAGTCCGTGTCAGCGGCAGGAGTGATATGTGACTCGTCAAGATACTTGTTGAGAGTCATACCATTGAGTACAGGATTGCCGTTGGCATTGTATCCCCAGTCATAGTTGTAGCCAAGACCATTGGTGTTAGGGTTCTTGCCGTCGTTGACGAATGCCTGCCAGAGGGCTGTGCCATATTCCTTAGTGTTGAGTACCTCAAGCTTGTGAGCATAGAGCTGCGCTGCCACGCTGGCGTCGAAATCTACCTTCACCTTGCCGTTCTTACCCTTCTTGGTTGTGATGATGATGACACCATTGGCAGCACGTGAACCGTAGATAGATGCAGAAGCAGCATCCTTGAGTACCTGGATAGGCTCAATGTCGTTACCGTTGAGTTCGTGCATACCAGACTTTGTAGGCACGCCATCGATGATGTAGAGAGGGTCATTGTCATTCAGTGTGCCGTTACCACGAATACGGATTGTAGCAGCACCTGAAGGGTTACCATTTGCCTCTACGTTCATGCCTGGCACACGGCCCTGCAGAGCCTTCATAGGGTTGTTCTCGTTCTGCTTCTGAAGGTCAGTCATGCTGACAACAGAGACAGCACCAGTGAGGTCTGCCTTACGCTGAACCTGATAACCTGTCACAACAATTTCTTGAAGTTCATTGTCCTCTGAAAGAGTTACATTCATTTGAGATTCTGCATCCAGAACCTGTGTGGTGAATCCAACATAAGAGAACTTCAACTTTGCTTTTTTCTCTACATTTTGAAGGGTGAAGTTTCCATCAAAATCCGTAATTGTCCCAATGCTTGTTCCCTCAATGTGTACATTGGCGCCAATTAAGGGTTCACCATCGCTTTTGGAAACAACAGTTCCTTTTACATCAATGGTCTGTGCCAAGGACTGAGCTATGGACATAACAAGGAACATGATGCTAAAAAGAAGTTTATTCTTCATAGATGATTAATTGATTAAAAGATTGTTTTTT
>JAGHTY010000074.1 GCA_018065125.1 Candidatus Minthousia equi | reverse complement strand
CTCTGGAAGAGAGTTACATGTAGTTGTTCTGAAAGACTGTAATGCCATTTTCAACGACAGCTGCATTTTCAATAGTACTAACACAGATGAATCAATTTTTTATGAGTATCATCATTCATAACTTCAACGGCAATTGCACCGTAAACGATCATTGCAATTTCTACGGCAAAGAATGCCACGACCCCAGCAGCGAGTCATTAAACCAGCCTATTCCTATAGAGGCTGAAGTTATTAACCCCACAACACTTCCAGATTGCCTGTCATCCGAGGATGCCCTGCGCATGCTGAACATTGCCGTAGAGCAAGGGTGGCTGAAAGAAGGAAGCTATGCACCCCTGATCTCGAGAACCGAAACTGCCATTCTGGTCGACTGCATCAACGAACAGCTGGGCAATGGGCACCAATGGGCACCCTTTGAGAAACTGTTTAGCAGGAAACGAATGAGTACCGACTTTTCAAAAGCACAATGCCTGCAGGATTACAATGATGTAAGGAAAAAAATGACATCCGTAATTATGCCTAATTCTTAATCTTTTAAGCAACCAATAGGTACTACAAAGACTCCATCATCGGGACGCTTGTATGCATAGTCACCAATACCTGTCAGAACCATGAGGAATGAAGGTTTCTTCATCTTTGTAGTATCTATCTTATTGGCTAGGTCTTTAGGGTTGCAGCGCCTTTGTCGATATTGTCCTTACCACCAATCTTTATTTCTATGAGCCCGTATTCTCCATTGTTTCTGTGCAGAACGGCATAACACTCCAGTCCGTTCTTGTCACGGAAATGGTAAAGTTGCCCGTCAAGGGCATCTGCATATACACGAAGGTCTCTCACTGCCAGACTTTCAAAATAGAAGCCAAAGTCAATTAGGTTGTTAAGCAAGTCCTCGGGACCTATGCCTAATGCTGCAGTCGCTATGCTTGGGTCAACGAAGTATCGTGTATCGCTGGTTCTAATAGCCGTCTTGCTGCGAAGGTTTGGGTTCCATGCAGGCATGTCTTCTTCCAGGAATATCTTTTTCAGAACTTTTATATAGTCATCTATGGTGTCTGTACTGATAGTTGCGTTCTCGTTCTGCAAGATGTCTGCCCGTATTGTTGTGATAGGGATTTGTTCTCCTTGGTTTCTGGCTAAGCTTTTTATGACTCGCGACATGAGTGTTGGGTCACGCCTAACGCCATCCACCTTGCTTATGTCGCTATTTAGCACGGCCTTTAGGTAGGCACGCGAAACTCGAAGCGCAGCCTTGTCATTTAGAGGCAATGCACCAGGCCAGCCTCCACGGCATGTAAGAAAAGCCAGACGGTTCATGTCTATGTGAGATTCGCCATCGGGCATGCCACCCTCAAACAGGTTTGCTAGGCTCACATCTCCTGTGCTGTCGTTAGATTCCCACAACGACATGGTGCGCATTGTTATCCAGTCAAAGCGGCCGGCCCCACTATGGAATATCTTTTCCTTATCCTTGTCCTTTGGTACTGCAGAACCAGTGAATATAAACTGACCTACATGCACAGGGCTATTGTCAATCTCAAAACGGGCAGCATCCCACAGCTGTTGTGCCAACTCCCATTCGTCTATAACACGTGGAGTGTCACCTTGCAACAATCGCTTGATGTTGGTCTGGGCGATGGATAGATTTTGCTCTTTTGTGTCGGGGTCATCCATATAAAGAACGCTGGCAGCATGTTGTACCGACGTGGTTGTCTTTCCGCACCACTTTGTTCCTTGTACCAGAACACCTCCTAAGGACTCCAGACTTTCTGCTACAATTTTGTCTGCAATTCTAGGTTTATAATCACTCATTTTTTTGTAGATTTTATTTCAATGCAAATTTAGCAAAAGTATTTGATTTACAAGCACAAAAAACTTAATATTTTTATTTTGACCCCAATATTGGCCATGTTTTGACCCCAATATTGGCCAAAATTTGACCCCAATATTGGCCAATGATTTTTAGGCATATCTACTACAGCTGCTGCAAGCGCTGCTGCAGTACTGGAGGTACAGCCTTCTTGCTTGGACTAACTTTGCAAGCGTAATCAGAAAACGAGTTCCTGTTACACTTGCGAAATTGGGCTGCGTCTCGGCATAGTAAAGTAAACTTTCCTCTGCGCTCAACTTGCTCCAATTTTGCAACAGTAATCAGAAATAAAATGGTTGCAGTGTTCTTTGGTTTCACCCAAGAACACCATCGCCTCAGAATAGCAATCAAGCACGCTTGTTGCTCTCCGTTCGGCTCAGGCGTTCTTTGACTTCTTGTACAAACAAACCTTATTGAAGGCAATAAGGAATAAAAATTTTAGAGTTGTGAGTTGTGGCTGGAAGCCTTCCAGGCTATTATTAATCATTAATCATTTAATCATTATGAGTACATTATTAAACATCAAGATTTGGAAATGGAGCATTTCCATCAGTATTAACACTTATCGTAATTAAAGGTATGAAAAACATTTTTAAAGTAGTGAGCTGCGCAGAACTGCAGCAGGTGCCATCGGGAAAGCCCGAAGGCGGAGTGATAAACAAGCGCAATGTGGTGTTGCAAGAGCTGGGTGGCAAGTATGAAAACACCTACTCGGTTACCATGCTGGGAAACAGCGCACAATGCCAGCTGTATGCAAACGACCTGGTTGTTGCTGCACTGCGCTTTATGGTACACGAATATAATGGCGTGACCTATCAGGACATTGTAATGAATGAATTTTATAAACTAAACTAATTATGGAAACAGGAATACAAGTTTTTAATCATGAAATGTTCGGAACAATTCGAACAATGAGTATGCCTAACGGACAGGTAGGTTTTGTGGGTAAGGATGTGGCAACAGTGCTGGGATATAACCAAGCCGACAAAGCCATTACGCGTCATGTAGCAGAAGATGACCGTATGAAATGTACGGTCACCGATTCAATAGGAAGAAAGCAGCAGTCTTATTTTATCAACGAATCAGGTCTTTATTCCCTCATCCTTTCTTCAAAACTGCCACAGGCACGTGAGTTTAAGCATTGGGTAACGGCCGAGGTGCTGCCACAGATTAGACAGACGGGCGGTTACATCCCTGTTAATGAAAATGACGACGACAAGGCAATCCTGGCAAGGGCAGTGCAAATACTGATGCGCACAGTAGAACGCAAGGATGCACTGCTGGAACACCAGAAACCGATGGTGGAGTTTGCCAATGCGGTGACAAGCAACGACGACAGTATCCTGATACGAGATTTGGCAAAGTTGCTTACCCAGAACGGGGTGCCAATTGGACAGGGACGCCTGTTCTACTGGCTGCGACTGAACGGGTACCTCTTTCAGCGCGAAACACGCCCTATTCAGAAATGGGTGGAGAAGGGCATCTTCGATACCACGCTCTCGTTAGTTCAAACCAGTGGCAGCACCAAGCAGCGCCTCACCACAAAGGTAACCGGCAAGGGTCAGCAGTACTTCCTCGAAGGATTTATGAGTGGCAGATTTAAGTATCGTAATGGGGAGTTTAAGAAGTCAACGAGTCGAGACCCCCTCGGTCCCCCTTAAAGGGGGAAGATAGACTACGCACAACAGACAACGGACAACAGACGACGAAGTCAAAGTGAAAAAAATCTGAGTTAGCGAGCCAAAGAGAGTTCACGTGATAATTTGGCCAAGCTTTCAAAGCTCTCTTACTCGCAATATTCAGAATAATGGAAAAGAAAGTATTTATCGAGGACTCTTTCGTAGAGACCCAGACAAGATTTTATGAGAATGGTAAGGTAGTAACCGACTTTTGCGAGTGGGAACAGGGAAAGACCATTGTTCCTGACGGCAACAAGCAGAATCGCCAGCGTGGCACACTGGTTACTACAGATGGTGT
>JAGHTY010000014.1 GCA_018065125.1 Candidatus Minthousia equi | reverse complement strand
TATGTTCTTATGAGCGAACAACAATTCTTATTCTACGTCGAAGTAAACGTAACCTGCTGTTATTCGACCTGCAGAAACGGTATATGCAGAGTAGATAAGCATGTTACCATCCTCGTACATCAAGCAGTTAGGAATGTAGCTTTCGTCGCCACTATAGGTATAGTAGTCGGACAAAGATACAACACCATAGTTACCATACTCTGCATTCATGGCAGTCTTAGGCATTTCAACGTTCCAGCAAGGAACACCTGGCATGTAGCCGATGCCATCATCGTCCATCTTGTCGCTGATGATATTGATAGGCAAGTGCATACCTACAGCAAATGCATTCTTGATACGATAGCTGGTAGGAATGTCGGCACGCTGCTGCAGTTCGCACAGTGGTCCAGTGGTGTTTGCACTGGTACCATCCAGGAAGCGTGCATACATACGACCCTGGGCAACGGTTTCCCAGATAATGCCATAGAATTCGGTAGTAGTAAGCACCTTGGTATCACCCTTTACAGCTACTGCAGTAATGGTGTTGGCACCCTTCATACCTGTAATATAAACATCTACGCCTTCGCCAGGGTTGCCGACAGACTTACCGTTCTTGATAACGTAATCAGCATAGCCCTGCTCACCGTTATTTGCGATATAGAGATTACGTGTTTCGGTCAGTTCGGCCAGATAATATACAGTCTCGGTTTGTTTGTTACAGCTGATACGCAAGCGGATATCGTTATCGCCATCGAAGCTGTCGCCATCATCACCAGTAATGGCGTACTGGTGCAATGTAGCCTTAGGAGCAGCATCTGTACCATCTGCAGTACCATATTCTGCCTTACAAGATGACATGCCCAGCGCTGCAAAGGCAGCCAGCAATGTTCCAAAAATATATTTCTTCATTGTTATTTCAATTTAAAAGTTACGATATTACCACTTGTATTCATCTGAATCAGCACTTGGCTTCAGAGGAGTTGGGTTGTTAACGCAATCCTGATTGTAGTTGGTCTCGGTCTGAACGATACACAAGTCCATCCACACAGGATGACCGTCTAACAGGTTCCAACGATAACCCTCGCAGTGGTTGGTACCTGGATAGCTACGGATAATACCACGGTTCAAACGCTTGATGTCGAATGTAGCCATACCTTCGCCCCAGAACTCGGCACGACGCTGCCACCAGCACTCAAGCTGGAAGGTAGTCAATGGGTCGCCAACCTTATACTGGTCGGTGTGGTTACCATATACATAAGCAGGGTCGCGATGTGCTACAAATGCCTTCAGCAAGTTTACGCCATCTGACTCGTTCAGCATACCAGCAGCTTCAGCCTCGATCAGGTACATCTCCTCAACACGCATCATAGGAACTGCAACGTTGAAACCAATGTACTGGTTGTTATGCTCACCACCCTTTGGACGGAACTTCAGTGACAAGCCACCTACATAGCCATCGGCAGCATCGGCAGTAATCAGCAAGCCTTCTGGAACGTCAGAATAATCAGACAGTGCCTCGATCATCTCATCCGAGCCAAACTCGGTTTCTTCATCGATAGCAAAGTCGATGAAACACTTCTTACGGCAGTCGGTATCAGGCATGCTCTCGTACAAGTGACGGTCGATATACATTGGGCCACCATAGTCGGCAGCATAGCCACACTCTGAACCTGTAACTTCCAGAATCATCCAAGAACCCCAGCTAGAGTCGGCATCGTTATCGGTCATACAAGGGTCTGAAGTCTGGAAGGTAACACCAAACATCCATGCACTGTTAGGAGTGTTGAACCCATCGTTACGTGAGGTGTACTGATCGGCAGTCATGATGCTGTAATTATTCATAGAATATGCGTTCTTTGCATAAGTCTTGGCATTAGCCCAGTCTTCCATTACCAGGTAGGCACGTGCCTTCAAGCCATAAACCACGCTCAGGTCTGGAGTATATACATTCTCACGCTTGTAACCAGCTAGATATTCCTCTGCCTTGTTAAGGTCTTCAATGATGAACTTCCACATTTCCTCGTTGGTAGCACGTGGATTGTGCTGTGCCTCCTCACCTGTAGTCTTTTCGGTAGTGATAGGTACGGTAGGAGCCTGTGGATTGTCGCCATAGGTTTCCTGGGCAAACATACGAGCCAAGTCCATGTAGAACATTGCACGCATAGCGTAGGCAATACCTGCACCAGTCTTGAATTCGTCTTCTGGCTCTTCACCAGCCAGTGAGATTACGTTGTTACAGTTCTTGATCCATGAATAGTAGATGGTCCAAGGAGCCTGACAGTATGCGTAACCTGGGCCAAGGCCAGTACCACAAGAGTACCAGGTGATGTACCAGTTGTTACCACCACCAATGGCGATATCATTACCCATCACATCGCGCTGCAGGAAAAAGGTTGGCATACCATAGTCCCAAGGATATGATGAAACAGAATTTCCGTAAAGATTCTTTCCGCACAATGAGTTTGTGATAGAAGAAACGAAGTTGTTGAATGCACCTGGAGCATTAGCTGCCTGATCCTTTGTAATTGTGCTGCTCTGAGGATTGATTTCCTGAATACAGCTAGATACAGAGAAGCTAAGTGCCAGGGCTGCAACTGAAAGCTTTAATATATTTTTCATACTCGTGTATTCTTATTTAAATTAGAATGAAATCTGAATACCACCACTGATGGTGCGTACTGGAGAATATACAGCCATAGATTCGGTACTTGAGAATGAGTAGCGTGGGTCAAGACCCTTACGTGCCGACCAGAATCCCAAGTTCTCGCCAGAACAGTAAACACGCAGACGGCTCACGCCAATGGTGCGCAACAGTTTCTTTGGCAAGGTGTAGCCAATGGTAAATGACTGGAAGTTCAAGTAGCTTGCACTGGTCATCCAGCGGTCGTCAGCAGCAACACGATACTGGTCGCCATACTGGAAACGTGGCATGTTACTTGCAGTGTTGTTAGGAGTCCAAGACTTCAGGATATCCTTGTGGAATGCACCACCGGCATCTGATGCTGAAGACCAGTTACCCAACAAACCTACGTACTGTGAATCGTAAATCTTACCACCCAGCTGGTAGTCGAAGGTTGCAGAAACATCGAAACCATTGAATTCCAATGAAGTCTGGAAACCACCATACAGCTTAGGCAGAATATCTCCGTGCTCGTAGTATGAGCCTTCCTGGAAGTTGGTAGTAGTGCGTGAGTGGTTAACACCTGGACGGTCGGTCTTGCCTTCCAAAGCATCGTCAACCCAGTATGTAGCCATACCTTCCTCATTTACACCAGCGAATTCGCGGCGCAGAGAGTTGTACAATGAACCACCAGGAGTGTACCAGAATGCACCATCAATGAAACCCTTGTAGCCATGCTCTGGATCAACCATCTTTGACTCTGGCAACTTCAAGATCTTGCTTACGTTATGTGAGAAGTTAAGACCCACGTTCCAGGTAAGGTTTCTGCTACGGATGATATCACCTGCCAGCACAACTTCGATACCACTGTTGCGGATGTCACCAATGTTGGTATAGTAACCACGGGTACCCATAGATTCTGGAATTGACTACCAGAACAACAGGTCGGTAGTCTTCTTAGAATAGAAGTCAATACCACCAGTCAATCTACCCTTGAAGAAGCTGAACTCGGTACCGATGTTCAGGTTGGTGGTAGTTTCCCAGGTAATGTCTTTGTTACCCATACGAGAGAAGGTTGGAGACATCTGGGTAGTAGATGATGGAGACAAGCTATACAGATCAATGTATGCCCAGTTACCAATATTATCGTTACCCTGCTGACCGATAGAAACTTTCAGCTTTAACTGGTCAATCCAGCCAATAGTGCTCATGAAGTCTTCCTTGTTCAGCAACCATGCACCACCAACAGACCAGAAGTTACCCCAGCGGTTTTCCTTAGCAAAGCGTGAAGATGCATCACGACGGTAAGATGCACTTGCAAAGTACTTGTCATCGTAGCTGTACTGTGCGTTTGCAAAGTAACCTTCTACGTTATAAGAAGAGGTGTAAGACCCCGAAGCATACTGAGTATTTGCCACAGCATTCAGCTCAAGGATTTCCTCAGAGAAGACACCCTGACCTACAGCCTCAAGGTAAGTAGTCTTGGTCTTGTAATATTCGTGACCAATCAATGCAGTTACATTGTGCTTGTCAAAGTCCTTCACGAAGGTAAGGGTCTGGGTGTTGTTAGTACGGAAGCTATCGCTCTGGTACTTGGCCAACTCACCATTTACAGATACCTTTGGACCATACAGTGCAGTTTCGTAATCAGAGAAGTTTGTATGACCCCAGTTAATGTTGCTGGTAGCATTGAACTTCAAGAAATCAGTAAGGGTTAAATCCAAAGTAAATGTACCATTCAACTGCTGACCTGCGCTTGTTACCTTATTATAACGGTTTGAGCCCAATGGGTTACCAGTTGACAAGAATGGACGAGACAAACCAGGATAGTTGCTGGCAGCTACACCAAAGTCGTACTGAGGATTACCATTGTCATCTACACGAACCTGTGGATTGCCCTGTGCATCCAATACGCGAACAAACGCTGGATAGATAGGAGCAATATGAGAGGTATAGTACATGATGTTTGTAGAGTTACTTGAAGTACTCAAGTTAGGATTTGACTTGGTGTTAGAGTTAACATAGCCAATGTTTGCACCCAGCTTCAGCCACTTCTTAGCCTGATAGTCGGCCTTTACACGGGCGGTGATACGCTCGTAACCAGAGAAGTCGATGATACCATCTTCGTTCAGGTAACCCAAGCTAGCATAGAAAGACGACTTGTCTGAACCACCAGAAACAGTCATGGTGTATTCCTGACGAAGTGCCTTCTTATAAGCCAAGTCGGTCCAGTTATCTGGCTGCAGATAATAAGTCTCGCCATTAGCTTCGTATGAGCGACCTAACTTTGCATTTGGATTCAGTTTGCCGTCCTGACCAATCAGCATCTGGCCATCTGGCAAAGTATAAACATTATACTGCAACTGATTCAACATCATGTTGTTTGCATTGATATTAGCAGTTGTAGCATTCTGTCCCTGACCATAGAAATAGTAGTTATAGTACTGCT
The DNA here is from genome assembly GCA_018065125.1 of Candidatus Minthousia equi. GTDB lineage: Bacteria > Bacteroidota > Bacteroidia > Bacteroidales > Bacteroidaceae > Minthousia > Minthousia equi. The sequence goes on along the minus strand of JAGHTY010000014.1, from coordinate 637 downwards.
TGTAGGCAGCTTCATAATATTCGCCTGGATCAGTAATCTTATCATACTCCTGGATGGCACGTGAGTTAACACCCCACTTCATGTCAACAGAAACACGAGCGTCGCTGCTGTTACCTTTCTTGGTAGTAATCAGGATAACGCCGGCAGCACCACGAGCACCATACAGTGCAGCAGAAGCAGCATCTTTCAATACGGTTACGCTTTCAATGTCTTCCTGAGGAATGTTTGAAAGGCTAGCGGTATAAGGCGCACCATCCACGATTACCAATGGGTCGGTATTAGCATACATAGAAGCAATACCACGAATCTTGATGCTACCCTGAGATGCACCAGGAGCACCAGAACCACCACGCATCTGCAAACCTGCAACAGAACCAACCAATGCATCAGCCACGTTAGTAGTGGTTTTCTTGCTCAGTTCTTCTGTGCTAACCACGGCAGCAGAACCAGTAAATGATGATTTCTTCTGGGTACCGAAAGCAACGACCATTACTTCGTCGAGGATTTCAGCATCGTTCTGAAGAACAATTTTCAGGTTGTTCTTGATAGCCACCTCCTGAGTTTTCATACCAACGTATGAAACGACAAGAGTTTTGGCCGAACTTAGTATTTTACTAACTTTGCTATACTTATATCT
>JAGHTY010000017.1 GCA_018065125.1 Candidatus Minthousia equi | reverse complement strand
ATTCTAGTCAGAGCACTTTGTACGAGACAGTTTTTATTGCTACACTTGTTGGATTTTGAATTCCACAACTCATAAACTACGCAATCTGACACCCCGTACACAATGACAATACTTCTAAATTCAGATATCCAAGTTAATTAGATTTCCAGAATGTTTCTTCTCCTAAAACCACCCTTAAAACTTCCCCACCTTTAAAATATATCTTTCCATTCATTGACTCAAAAAATCCCCAACTGAGAACCAAGTTTTCTCCATCTTCAATATTAAACGTACCTTTTATTGCGTCTGTGCCAGAAATGAGTTTGAACGTTCTATTTTTATATAGATAAAGTTCTTTTTTCCCACACCTCAATTTTGTATTATAGCGCACTGTAACTTGATGCGGAGATTCTACATTTGTTCTTGTTGGAGTAGACAATTCATAGGAAAGGACATTGGCTGCACTAGCTACAAAAATAGGAGCAAATGCGATTAGGATTACTAAAAGTCTTTTCATAATTCTCACTGCACACTTATATCCCATCGTGCATCGGTTTGAGTTTTTTAGCCATTAGACTAATAAGGTAAATTTGATATATAGCAATGACTAAAAAAAGAAGGAGCGCGAACTTCCCGTCGCTTATCCTCCTTACAGGTACCGCCAAGCACCTCAACAATGGATAAGTACGGAGAAGCCCACGCCCCAAGCGGAACGCGAACTCACCGCGACTTGTTCTCATTGTTGTTTGAAATTGGCGGTTTCGTAAGGAGAGAACAAGAGCAGAGCTCAAGTATATGTAAGTCAACGGTTGCAACTTCCCTCTGTAGTTAATAATTAGTTTAATTTCTCCCGCCCTTTAAGGGGGGGCTACATCGGTGAAGTGGCTGCACACATGGTGCACCGTTCTTCTGTTTACTGTTTGTTATGTCTGTTTCGTGTCATCAGTGCTAGGCAACTGATTTTAATTACTTTTTTATAGGGTTTGACAATAATATAAAAATTAGTGTTGAGACATGTTGTAGTCAAGAACATCCGTAACTGAATAAACACGACTCATATTCTCGAATGTAAAATACTGGTCGTCAAGCACGAACCATTTATTACGCTCCTTAACTGGCATGGATGATATATCCTTGAACTTAGACACAGGCACAAGAACTTCACGGCCATCAGTGAGATAGACAGCCATCATACCACGCTTTTCTGTAAAATCCAGTCGCTTGATTCCGACCTTTACGTTTGGCATCTTACACATAATCTATTTTACTTTAATTTCTTTAGGTTGGGTTTTCTTACCATCAAACGACTTAGTCATTTGTTCGTTGATGTAGTCCCAATTGTCGTCTATTATTTTGACCAGTAGCTCATTCTCTTTAGACGATAGTAGAGATTCATGAATCTCTACATTCTTTACACCATCTGATTCTAACCAAACCTTTGCGACCGAATGTTTGCCTCTGGCTCCCTTCAAACGAGGAAACACATGAACGTGTCTTCTATTCTCAAATTTATCTACAGGAATAGAGACAAGTACGTACGCTCGCAAAAACAAGTATAACAATGCTAATTGTCCCATATTATTGCAGCAAGTCTTATGTAAAGACTTTGCTGCGGTAAAGATACTTGTTTTTCTTAAAACAACAACAATTTCTGCATTAAATTCTATTCTCAGTCTTCAAAAAGCACCACACACATCATCCCCTTCCCTATACCAGTTACCCACAAAACCTAATAACCACATAACCCTAATAACCACATAACCACATAACCCTAATAACCACATAACCCTAATAACCACATAACCATAAAACCATAAAACCATAAAACCTAAACCTAAGCACATACTTTGGGTGAATTTTCAAAGAGACGTCTGCGTTTTCTTGTCCAATAATTTTGCAGAGTACATTATTATCATTACCTTCGCGCCCAATTTATAAATATATCATGACAAATATTTCTTTTAACAGCGAGCTGGGTCTAGGCGTTCTGTAACGCAGTAATAACATTTTAATATCTTTCCGAGTATCCACAATTAATTACCTGCCAGCTTGACTAACCTACGGAACGCGCTAGAAATAGCGTTCCAAGGTGCTATATATCTGAACTACATTGATTCAAGTCTATATCGCGCTAAGATCTTGACGAAATCAACACACCACAGAATTAAAACGTGTTTTGAAAGTGTCAAGGTTAGCACCCTCAATGTCATTCTCGATAGATTCGTGCGTTTTTTCGGAGAGATAGCAAAAATCTCATCAGGAGAAAAATTCGATTATATCAGAAATCTTGTCGGTAGCATTTGCTTTGCCAGAGCTGATAGTGACTTTCGTTACCTATAACACGTTAATGCCTGTTAACGGCGTTCCAGAATCCCTGCACTCTGGAACGAGCCCCGAAAAACCGCTTGCAAGCCCCATTCTTTGTGCCTAACTTCGCTTCATCAACCACACAAAAACGTGTAGAAATATGAAAGCAGAAAGATTTGTAGGCACTTTCATGAAGAGCCTGAAGACCCAGACGGGTCATCAACCCATGAGCATGGAGCAATTTCATGCCTTAGTGAAGAACGGCACCTACCGCACGCAGGTAGAGGCCATACGCCAGGCCATGGCACGCCAAGCCAGCGAAGAAGAGGTGCGTGCCCTGAAAGACCGGCTGCCAGTATGGGTGGCTGCCGGCGTGTTCCAGGGGCGACGACTACTGCAAAACCTGCAGCAGTTCACGGGTTTGATGCCTGTGGACATTGACCACATCAGTGCCACCCGTGCCCGCGAAATCGTTAGCCAGTGCCAGCAGTATCCGTGGATAAAGGCGGCGCATGTTTCGGTTCGCGGAGAGGGTGTGCACATGTTTGTCGTTACTAAGTTTATCAACAGACTTAAAGACGCAGAGTCACAAAGTCGCAGAGACACAGAGTCGCGCGAAGCGCAGACTGTTGTCGGTAGTCGGTTGTCTGTTGACCGCTACAAGCAGGTTTATGCCGAAGTGTGCAGAGAAGTAGAACGCGTGTTTGGCGAAAAGGTAGATGGCCAGTGCAAGGATGCGCTGCGCGTGATGTTTGTGAGCTATGACCCCGAGGCGTTTATACGGGATGACGACAGCGTGGTTTTATTTGACTGTAGTCCGTTGTCGGTAGTCAAGGAGGATGAAATCAACCGCAGGTTGATTTCATCCTACCTTCCTCACCACAAATACAAGCCCAGCGAGCGACACAACTGGTGGATCAACTTTGCCCAGCACCTGAAACGCAGGCACATCACCACAAACATGCTGCCAGCCTACAAGGATGCCATGAAACAGCACCTTCTGAAAAAGGGACTGATACTTAACGACGATCCTCTGCTGCGCTCGGAAAGCGAGGTGACCGAGGCCATGCAATGGGGCTATGAGCATAGCGAAGAAAAAGAAGAACGCGAAACAAAGGTGGCCCTGGTGCAGAAGTTTCTGGAGAAATACCAGCTGCGCTACGACATTATCAGCCGAAAGCCACAGCAGAAGAAAGACGATGGCCTGTGGCACGAAATGACCGACCGCGACATCAACTCGCTGTGGAAAGCCTGCTGCAACCAGTGCAACGAGAACATCTCGCTTTCTACCACGTTCCGCCCTGTACTGATGAGCGACAGCATCCCACAGGTAAATCCCCTGGAAGAGTATGTTACCCAGCTGCCTGCCTGGGATCCTTCACAACCCGACTACATAGCACAGGTGGCGGGGATGGTTCATTGCACTGCATGCAATGAACTAGACAACGGACAGCTTTTTACCCACTGCTTCAGGAAATGGTTCACCGCCATGGTGGCCTCGTGGCTAAAGCCTGGCGTAACAAACCAGCAGGTGCTGGTACTTATCGGCGAGCAGGGCATCTTCAAGACCTCGTGGATTGATGCCCTAATACCTCCGCAGCTGGTGCGCTACCGCAGCAAGCAAAGCGCTACCGACCGTCTGGACAAGGACGAGCAACTGCGCTGTGCCGAGTACGGACTAATCAACCTGGATGAAATAGACCGCCTGTCGGAACGCGAGCTGAATGCCCTAAAGAGCCTGGTAACCACGCCCGACGTGAATGTGCGTGCCGCCTACGGCTATGCCAAGGAACAGCGCAGGCGCATTGCCTCGTACGCTGCATCGGGAAACAAGGAAAACTTCCTTACCGACAGTACCGGAAACCGCCGATGGCTGCCCTTCCAGATAGAGAGCATCGACTCGCCCTACGACAACCCCCTGCCCTACGAGGGCCTTTATGCCCAGGCACGCTATCTGGTAGAAAATGAATTCAATTTCTGGTTCAGCCTAGAAGAGATACAGCAACTCACCACACACGTAGATACCTTCATGGTAGAAACCAGCGAAGAACAGCTCATCCCCGTTTACTTCGACATTGCCCACCCCGGGCAGGAAGGAGCCATCTTCCTTACCACTGCCGAGCTGAAAGCCCGCCTCACCAACCTTGGAAACCTGAAGAATCCTATGGAGATAAGACAGCTGGGGCAGTTGTTAAAAAAACTGGGATTTAATTCCGTTAGAATGGGACACCATAGCCTAAGAGGTTTTCTTGTAAAAGAGAAATCTGCAGATGTTATAAATGCCTACAGAAAAATGCAAGCACTATAAACCTCACAAATGCCGACATGCCGACATTGCAGACATATAATTCTAAAACTATATAT
>JAGHTY010000024.1 GCA_018065125.1 Candidatus Minthousia equi | reverse complement strand
GGCCAGAAGGGTTCTCGTTGGGCATCTGCTACTTTAGCATCTGTACAGATTATCGAAGGAGCACAAGACATCATCGGTGAAGTACGTGATGCAAAGATTGGTTCACCTGCTACTGGTGAAGATCCAAACTACATTGAGTCTCCACATGCCTACAACTCTATTCAGGACTTCTATGATAATACCATGAGTTGTGTTCACGCCATGTACGGAAACATGAATGTTACTGCTCCTACCACTACCCCAGCTGCAGGTTCACTGATGGCATACTGCACAACCAACTACCCAAAAGAAACCACAGCTGCATACGAGGCATTCGTAAACGCCTTGAAAGCAGTTGACAGCATGAAGAAACCATTTGTCCTGAACTTCAATGATGCATCTGCAAAGGCTGCAATGGAAGCGTTAGATGAATTGGATGGGGCATTGGATGATTTGAAGACTGCATTATTAAAAGACTAATTATAAGTTATGAACAAACTACTTTTTTACACATTTGCATTCTCTTCTTTCATTTTTCTCACCAGTTGTACTGATGACAACAATAGCGGTGGAGACACCCCTGATGAGCCAAAGGAAGCAGATATCCCAGAAGAAGAATGGTATGCTGGAGGTGAATTAGGTACTAGCTTCGTAGTAAATGGAACTGCCTATCAGCAACCTGCTCCTGCCGTTGATAAAGCAGGCATGGGACAATCATTTCAGGTTGGTGAGCGTTTTTTTGAACGCGACTTTCAAACTGGTCAAGAAGGTGCCTTTGCTGGTTTAGGACCTGTTTATGTTCGACCAGGTTGCTTATATTGTCACCCTTCTTACGGACACGGAAAACGACAAACTAGTTATAGTGGTACAACCATGGGTAACGGTTATCTTCTGGTAGTTTACGATAAAAGTACTGATGCATACTTAATGTCTGTTGCCGGTATGCCACAAACCCTAGCAGTAGCTCCATTCAAGGCACCTATTGATGAAAAGAAAATCAAGATTGATTGGATGAATTATACTGATGACTGGGGTAACAAATTCGATGACGGAGAAAGCTATAGCCTTATCTATCCAGAGGTTACCATTCCTGCAGATGCTTACTATGCACCACTGATTGCCAAGCGAAATGGTGCAAACGTAGAAATTGGTGTAGACGAAGTAGGTGTCCGTCTTGAATCTACCATTGGCGTTTATGGTGTAGGCCTCATCGACGCTATCCCTGATGATTCTATTGCTGCCGAATGGGCACGTCAGGAAGCAAAAGGATATAAGTTAAACACATCTATGTTCGAAAATGGTCAATGGAAAAACTACTACGGAGGTAAGTATGTACGCAAATATACCTATGCCTTATCTCGTGGTCCATTACAGGATGCACCAGGAGCTAACGCTATCTGGAACATCACCAATGTTACACGTAGTGACCGACGTTACCACTACCTTGACTTGAATTACAACGCAAAAAGCCAAACTCTGTCATATTATGCACAGACATCCTCTAAAGATCCTGATGTACAAAAAGAGTTTTACAACTATTTCCCTGAATGGAACAAAACTGGTGATGTAGAAGAAGACATCTATAACTACCTTACCAATACTGAGCTTCCTGCCGAAATGACCGACAAGGAATATACTGATTTCATGGTGTGGCATCGTGGTTTGGCTGTTCCTGCTGCACGCGATTTGGATAAGGAAGAAGTTAAAAGGGGACATCGTTTATTCCGCGAAATAGGATGTGCTGCCTGCCATCGCCCTTCATGGACAACAGGAGATGACAAAATTGAAGATCCCAATGGATTCTTTAAAAGCGACTACGACTTACCCCGTTATCCAAATCAGAAAATCTGGCCTTATAGCGACATGGTTCAACACAAGCTCATGATGAAGAACGACATTCGCACAGGTTGGTGTCGAACCACTCCACTATGGGGGCGTGGTTTGAGTAAATTAAATACCGGCGCAGAAGATCGTTTGCACGACTGCCGAGCACGAAATACAATGGAAGCCATCATGTGGCATGGAAGCAAGGATAGTGATGCACGCTGGAGCGTGGAAAACTTCCGAAAACTATCAAAGAAAGAACGTGACGCCGTAGTCAAATTTATTGACTCTATCTAAATCTAACAGATAAAAGGACGTAGCAATACGTCCTTTTTTACTATTTTTGCACACAAAATAAAAGAACGAATGAAACTGGTAAGAAATATTTCTTTTGCAATATTTGGACTCATCGCAGTTATATTAGCCATTGCAACCATAATAGAGAAATCAAAAGGTTCTGATTTTGCATTCTCAAAAATCTATGGTTCATGGTGGTTCATTGCTCTATGGGGTATTCTTGCTGCTGTTTCATTGGCCTACATCATAAAGGTGAAGCTACACAAGCGTCCTGTTACCTTTTTGCTCCACCTTTCTTTCTTGCTGATATTGGCAGGAGCACTTACCACACATCTGTTTGGCATTCAAGGAACATGCCATGTGCGAATGGAAGAAAGTACAAACCTCTACCTAGACAGAGAAAGCAACCTAATTGAGAAATTTCCTTTCCAGATAGAATTGAAGCGTTTTCAGGTAGAAAACTATCCCGGAACTGCCTCACCTATGGATTATGTTTCTGTTATCAGCATCGACAATCAGGAAATTAGCATTAGCATGAATCACATTGGCGAATGCCAAAACTGGCGTTTTTATCAATCGGGATACGACGAAGATGGTGCTGGCACCATACTTTCTGTATCACACGATCCATGGGGGATAGGCATCACCTACACTGGTTACGCATTGCTATTCATCAGTATGCTTGCTTTTCTAATCCTTCCCAATGAAGGTTTCAGAAAGCTTCTATCAAAAAAAGTTATTACTACTGCTTTCTTATTAGGCGTTGCGTATTCTCCTTCCTATGCGCAAGAAGGTCCCAAGACTCTGCCCAAAGACCTTGCTGCAGAAATGGGCGATTTGTACTGCTACTATAACGGACGTATCTGCCCTTTTCAAACCGTAGCAAAGAATTTTATCACCAAACTTTACGGTAAATCCTGCTATAAGGAATTTTCTGCCGAGCAAGTCTTTACTGGGTGGCTACTCTACCCTACCACCTGGACATCAGAACCTATGATAAAAATCAAGGGAAGAGCTAAAGAGGCATTAGGATGCAACGATAGTTACACCAGCTATGATTCTTTTCACGATAACTACGGAAATTACAAACTAGAAACGCTATTAAGAGACATTCATTTTGGACGCGACACAAAGAACAGTCGTGACATTCTTGAAGCAGATGAAAAATTGAATATTATTCTCATGCTGTTCAATGGTCAACTTACAAAAATCTATCCTTACAACAATGGAGATGAACTTATTTGGTTAAGTCAAGCAGATGAGCAACTGCCAAAGGGTATGCCTGAAGATCAATGGTTTTTCATCAAACGCTCAATGGATTACCTTGCCGAACTGGCAGTAATGAAACACTTTGATAAGATGAAAGAAACCATTGGTAAAATCAAGGATTATCAAATAAAAAATGCAGGTAAATACCTTCCTTCCGACAATGCTTTCAAGGCAGAGAAACTATATAACAACATGGATTATACCAAACCTTTAGCCATGGCGTTTGCAACCCTCGGTATTCTGATTTTCTTTGTTTATATAAGATTTTGGTTGAAAGGAAAACCTGTTTCAAAAAAGATAAAGATACCTTTGCAGGTAACTCTGACTGCTACCACACTTTACTTGGCATTTGTCATTACGCTTCGAGGATATGTTGCAGGACATTTACCACTGAGCAACGGATATGAAACCATGCAATTCATGGCCCTATGTTCTCTCGTCATTACCCTATGTTTGCAAAATAAATTCATTCTGATGATGCCTTTTGGGTTTCTCCTGGCAGGTTTAACCTTACTAGTAAGCATGATGGGGGAAAGCAATCCTCAAATAACTCCACTTATGCCAGTCTTGGCTTCTCCATTACTCAGCATTCACGTATGTGTTATCATGCTAGCTTATTCATTGCTGGCATTCTGCCTATTCAATGGAATTACTGCCTTATGCCTACAGAAAATGATGCACCATAATCAGATTGAACAGTTGCACCGCATAAGTCACCTCATGCTTTATCCTGCCTTGTTCTTATTGGCTGCAGGTATCTTTATTGGTGCAATCTGGGCAAATGTTAGCTGGGGACGCTACTGGGGATGGGATCCAAAGGAAGTATGGGCACTTATTACCTTTATGGTATACGCTCTGGCATTGCACAACAAATCCATTAAGTGGTTCTGCAAACCACTGCATTTTCACTTGTATATGGTCATGGCATTTCTTTGTGTGCTCATCACCTATTTCGGTGTGAACTTCCTATTGGGAGGAATGCACTCGTATGCAGGGTAACTTAGACTACTTCGTGTTTGCTTACCGTCATCATTTATCTGCACGAACCCCATTTATCACCACCTTCTTACAACTGGCAGCATCGATCTTGTCATCTTTCTTACCTTTGACAATGCTATTGCTAATTAGCACATTTTCCACATTTTTTAATTCGTAGCCCACATTCTTGGCTGTGATAATGACATTGTTGAAAACAAGATGATGCACAGGAAAACCTTTCAGTCCATTGATTTTTATTCCATTCTTCGTGCTTTCGCATACGATGTTGCTAAAGTTGAAATTGCAGAAATCAGGGTAGAACTTACTCTTGTCGTCACCAGCAGTAGCGCTTAGTACAACACCCTTATCCTCGTATCCTGTTTCAAAGGAAATGGCTTCATTAAGAATGTCCTTCATCTTAATGTCATAGCAATAGATGTCTTCGCAGGTGCCACCTCTACCAGGAGCACTCTTGAAACGAAGGCCAATATCAGTTCCTTCAAAGCGGCAATTACGAACCACCATGCGTTTCATGCCGGCACAGAATTCTGATCCAATAACAAAACCACCATGAGCACGATAAACGGTATTGTTCTGAATCAGATAGTCTTCATTGGCACCTGCTGCAACACCGGCTTCACCCACTCCACCCTTCATGCAAATACCATCATCTCCACATGAAATTGTTGAGTTTACCACCAACACAGTCTGTGTGTTGCCAATGTCAATGGCATCTCCATTCTGAGCATTCCAAGGACACAGCACGGTTATACCGTCAATAATAAGATTCTGGCAACGTGAAGGCACTAAATGGAATTTTGGAGAGTTCTGTAAAGTGATACCTTGGATAAGAATATTCTTTGAATCTTGAATGCTTATCAGATGGTTTCGCATTTTTTCCTGATTAGTAGTATTGTCTGCCACATTTGGAATACCATTGTTAAGATTAAATGGATACCAGATTTCCTTTTCCACAATACCTCCCATGGCAGTAAATCTTGCCCATTCCTCATCACTTGCCTTGCTCTTCTTCACAGGGCGCCAATAATCACCCTGACCATCTATCACGCCTTCACCTGTGATGCTGATGTTCTCACACTTCGAAGCTCGGATAAATGGATCACATTTTGATTTAGGATTACCCTTTGAATCTGGCTGCGCATACAGACTCTTATCTTCCGAAAATAATATTACAGCACCTTTTTCTACATGCAGGTCGATATTACTTTTCAAAACAATAGGACCAGTCTTCCACACGCCTTCTGTCACGATTAAATGACCACCACCTTTTTTGCTCAAGGCAGAAATAGCTTTCTTGAAGGCTTCTGTATTCAAGGTTTTTCCATCTGCCACAGCATTGAAATCCTTCAGGTAAACCTTGGAGTCAGGAATCACAACGGCTTGAACCTGCTTTAGCTGTACAGGCAAATCGGTATAATACTGTGAATAGTTCTGGGCATTAACACCTGCGACTGATATAACCACTGCCATCATGGCAAATAATAAGTGCTTCATGTTTTCTATTTTTCGTTTGTGCGCAAAGATAATGGAAAGTAAAATAAGATAAAAGCATTTGACCAATAAAAAATGTAAATTGCTTTGTACTGACCTAATAATGCAGTACCTTTGTACCCATAATAAAAAGGAATGAATACACAGCGCTTTAACTGGGGAAAAATCGGCGTTTCAGCTCAATCCACATTCTTTACGGCAAGCAATGGCGTAGAGGAATGTCACGCCATGGTTCACGTAGAACCATGCAAGGATTGTTTTCAGAAACAACTAGAAAGATTAACCCAGGGAGTGACTCACCTTATGGCTTCGCAGGAACTGGAAGGATTTGTTCCTGTCATGAAGCGCTATTTCCTAAGCGATGCAGCCAATCAGGCTTCACTGATTGATGATTCTGATAAATGTGCTATTTCCTTTATTCAGCAACCTCCTTTAGACGGCAGTAAAATTGGTCTTTGGATTTACCTTCAGAAAGGAACGCAAGTTTACCTACATGACGGAACTGCAATTTCCGAGCACAATGGATACAAGCACCTTTACCGCATGGGAATGTGCAGCACAAAAGGTGATTCTGCACAACAAACAAAAACTCTTTTAGAGCAGTACGAGGCCGACTTGCAGCAGTATGATGCCACACTGGCCGACAACTGTATTCGCACTTGGTTTTTTGTTCGAGATGTGGATACCCAGTATGCAGGATTGGTACATGCACGTAAGGAAAACTTCATTTCTCAAGGACTTACAGAGCATACACACTACATCAGCAGTACAGGTATTGGTGGAAGTCCTGCACAAACCAAGGCTTTAGTACAATTGGGAGCCTATGCCATCACTGGTATTCAACCTGGCCAGCAACATTATCTGTATGCTGCCACTCATTTGAATCCTACCTACGAATATGGCGTAACATTTGAGCGCGGCACAGTACTGTCTTTTGGCGACCGAGAGCACGTTTTTATCAGTGGAACTGCCAGTATCAACAATAAGGGTGATGTGGTTCATGTTGGTGACATCATTAAGCAGGCACATCGTATGCTAGAGAATGTTGAAACCTTATTGAGTGAAGGAGGTGCCAACTGGAATGACGTAATGCAGATTATTGTCTATCTGCGCGACACTGCCGATTATGAAGTAATTCGTGATTTGTTTGCAGAGAAATTCCCAGAGATGCCTATTATCATCACACTGGCTCCTGTATGCCGTCCTACCTGGCTTGTTGAAATGGAGTGTATTGCTGTAACCACCAAGAACAATCCAATGTTTAAGGAATTTTAATCACCTTACTTAGTTCATAGTAGAACAAAACACACAATTATGGAAAAGAGAAACCGAAACATTCTGCTTGTAATTCTGGCTGCTTTGGCTGCCCTTTTCGCATACAAGAAATACAAGAACAGAAACAAATAAAAGACATGAACGCACTATACACCATCCTTCTGTTGATTGGTTCCAATATTTTCATGACCTTTGCTTGGTATGGGCATCTAAAACTGCATCAAATGAACATTTCTACCAACTGGCCCTTGATAGGAATCATTCTATTTTCATGGGGTATTGCCTTGGCAGAATATGCTTTGCAAATTCCTGCCAATCGTATTGGGTTTGAAGGTAACGGAGGACCATTTAACCTGATGCAGCTTAAAGTAATTCAAGAAGTTATCTCGCTTATTGTCTTTACAGTATTCACCAAGGTAATCTTCTCGGGCGAAGCTCTGCATTGGAATCATCTGGCTGCATTTGCCTGTTTATTGCTGGCTGTTTACTTTGTATTCATGAAGGTTGATTAATTGAAAACCTAGAATAAATATAAAACGGATCAACAATCTTATTGACTTGTTGACCCGTTATATTATTTCGTTACGACTCTGTGACTTGCGTCTCTGTGTCTTATTATACTTCTTTATTCTTTACTACAGATTCGTAGTAAGCAAGATAGTTATCTTTCTGGTCACTTGCCATCCATGCCATTGCTGAACGAGGATGATCATTCTGTGAACCGGTAATCATATATGGGATGAAATAACCCCAGTCGATTTCCTTCTGCAAAGGATGAATTCTGTCTTGAATACACTTGATAACTGGTTCAAGAGCATATTTAGGATTCTTCAAGAATGCCAGCAGCAACTCCATAGGACAGTTACCTGCACCACGACCGATACCCAACATGGTAGCATCAAGCATGTTGGCTCCAGCTCGAATACACTCAATGGTATTAGCAAAAGCCAACTGTGTGTTGTTGTGACCATGGAAACCAATAGTCTTTCCTGGCAATGCCTTAATATACTTATCAATCAAGCCATGAATATCCTCTGAATACAAACTACCAAAACTATCTACCAGATAGAAAGTACCAACACGTGATTCTGCAACATCTGCAAGAACTTGATCCAGAACACGCTCACCTACCTTTGAAACTGCCATAAGGTTGATGGTTGCTTCGTATCCCTTGTCCATAACGTGATGTGCCAATTCAATAGCCTTATCAATCTGATAATCATAGCATGCTACACGGAACAAATCGATGACGCTTTCATCTTTAGGACGAATTTCGTCAAACTTGATACGACCGATATCTGCCATTACAGACAACTTGGTATTGGTATTGTTGTCGCCAACGATTTCACGAATCTCATCCTCAGCACAGAACTTCCATGGTCCATATTCAGTACGTGGGAACTGATCCTCGCTACTAATGTAACCAATCTCCATATAGTCCACACCTGCATTTACGCAAGCGGTATATACATCTTTTACGAACTCCTTACTGAATTGCCACTTGTTCATCAAGCCACCATCACGAATGGTGCAATCCAGTACTTTAATCTCTTTTCTATACATTTTATCTTTCAATTTATTTCTGTATTAATTTCTTTTCCTCTGTGATAAAATAATCAATCAGAGTATTATATATGTTCTCAATCACATCTGGGTTAACACCTGCTTCCTCAGCCCATTTACGTCGGCTGGCAATAACTGCAGCACGCCTGTCGGATGCCTCAATGCCATCGTTGGTGTTTTCCTTATACTTCACCACTTCACGCACATAGCCAAAACGATTGGATAAAAGTTTGATAAGATCAAAGTCGATATTGTCAATCTCGTTTCTAACCTCGTTTATGTTTGTGCACTCTCCTGGCAACTTCCTCTTGCTATCAACCATAAGATGTTTTGTTTAGTTATAATTGAGCAGCAAAATTAGTGTTTTTTTATGAGAAATTGCAACAAATTGTAAGATATTATACTATTACCTCTTTAATTATTAAAACTAGACACAGAAAAAATTGTTATTTGCATGCGACACTAGCCTTATAATTCGGTACGACAAGGCCTTATCGCAATAAAAAAAGGAGGTATGTTGCCTTAACATACCTCCTATATCATCATTATGTTTAAACTTAAACCTTCAGCAGATATTCCTTGAAAGAAGCAAAGTCCTTAGGAAGTTCTACGCTTTGCTTTTGACCCTTCATGAAAGCCTGCAACTTAGCAGGAATCTCGATGTCAGACTTAAGTATATTATCTACAGTTGCCTTGAACTTGGCAGGATGAGCTGTTTCAAGGAACACACCTACCTCACCATCCTTTAGGTTTTCACTCAATGCTCGATAACCACATGCACCATGAGGATCAAGAACATAACCAGTTTCAGCATAACACTGCTGCATGGTTTCGCCAATCTGCTCATCGGCATAAGTGGTACCACTGATTTCTGCGCTGATAGCAGCGTGAGAACCCTTGTATAAATCCAGAACACGAGCAAAGTTTGAAGGATCGCCTACATCCATGGCATTAGCTATGGTCTGCACACTTGGACGTGGATTATATACTCCTGTATTCAGGTATTCGTAGAACACATTATTACTATTATTGGCAGCAATGAAACGCTTAATTGGCAATCCCATCACCTTACCAAACAAACCTGCAGTAATGTTTCCAAAGTTTCCACTTGGTACACATACAACCATCTGATCTGCCTTGCCTGCCTTCTTCAACTGTGCATAAGCATAGAAATAATAGAATGCCTGTGGCAAGAAACGAGCAACATTGATACTATTGGCAGAAGTTAGTTTCATGTGCTTGTTCAGTTCTTCATCCATGAAAGCATTCTTTACCAATGCCTGGCAATCGTCGAATACGCCATCAATCTCAAGAGCTGTGATATTCTGACCTAATGTAGTGAACTGACACTCTTGAATTGGACTAACCTTTCCCTTTGGGTAAAGAACATAGACATGAATACCCTCAACACCCAGGAAACCATTTGCTACTGCACTACCGGTATCACCACTGGTAGCAACCAACACATTTACCTGTTCATTTCCTTCCTGACGGATGAAATATCCAAGCAAACGAGCCATAAAACGAGCACCAACATCCTTGAATGCCAAAGTAGGACCATGGAACAACTCCAAAGAATAGATGTTATCCTTAACAGGAACTGCAGGAACATCAAATGCCAGTGTATCGTAAACAATCTGCTTCAAAGTCTCGGCAGGAACATCCTCGCCAAAGAATGCATCTGCCACGCGATATGCTATTTCCTGAAAACTCAGGTTCTCAATATTATCATAGAACTCCTTTGGCAAGGCCTTGATTATCTCTGGCATATACAAGCCCTTATCACCTGCAAGGCCTTTAACAACGGCCTCGTGCAAGGTTGCCTGAGGGGCCTTCCCGTTTGTGCTATAGTACTTCATATCTTTTTATTTTAAGTCGGAAAGTCTAACCTTTTAAACCCTTTAAACTTTTAAACCTTTATACACTCATAAACGCCTTGATAAACTCATCTTCCTGCAGCAACCCATAAGAACCGGTTACACAACTCACCTCATCGAACTGCTGCACACTATCAGGCTCTATTCCTGGTGCCCAGATAACGAACGGAACGGGTTCATTGGTATGGGTGCGAAGTTCGCAAGGCGTAGGATGATCTGGCAAAACTGCTATGGCAACTGGTTCATTCCATTTGCTTACCTCTTGATAGATAGGACCAACAATCTTGCTATCAATATCTTCAATGGTTTGAATCTTCAATGGTATGTTGCCTTCATGACCTGCTTCATCGGGACCTTCCAAATGCAGATACACGAAATCATCCGAGCGGAGAGCCTCAATGGCTGCAGCACACTTTCCTGCATAGTTTGTATTATACAATCCAGTTGCACCTTCTACATCAATGTTTCGAAGTCCGGCATAATGACCTATACCTTTAATTAGGTCAACGGCAGAAATAACGCTACCTTTCTTGATCTGTGGATAGGTTTGCATCATGGTTTCCATGCTAGGACGATAACCAGGACTCCAAGGCCAGATGCTATTAGCAGGATCATGCCCTTCGGCAATGCGTTGCTTGTTCAATGGATGCTCTGCCAGCAATATCTGTGACTGAAGAATCAGGTCGTTTAGCAAATCTGCCGTCTCCTGTGCTTCTGGCACTTCTGCCTGTACAAGCAAAGGACGCCAAGGTTTCAATGGCACATCATGAGGAGGCACACATTTTACGCGCTTGTCGCCACCCTTTATTACCAGCAGGTGTCGGTACTGAATACCTGTAACAAACTTAACTCGCTCATTGCCTAACTTCTCATCTAGGTATTTGATTAAGATATCTGCATCCTCGGTAGTAATATGTCCAGAAGAATGATTCTTCAAGATTTCACCTTCAATACAGATGATGTTGCAGCGCATGGCCATGTCGCCAGGTTGCAATTCGTAACCAATACTAGCTGCTTCAAGTGAGCCACGGCCTTCGTACACCTTACGCTGGTCATAGCCCAAAATAGCAGAGTTTGCCACCTCGCTGCCAGGATGAAAACCATCGGGTACAGTCTTTAACCTGCCACAACGTCCCATCTTTGCCAGCATGTCTATATTTGGTGTATTGGCATACTGATACAGCGTCTTGCCACCCAATGAAGGGCAACTCCAATCAGCCGATCCATCTGCCAAGATTACAATGTGTTTCATTTCCCTCTCTTATACGCTAAACTATATACTAAATATTGGCAATGCTCATAATATCGGCAAACACACCCGCTGCTGTTACCTGCGCACCTGCGCCATAACCTTGAATCATCATTGGATACTCATGGTAACGCTCGGTAGTAAGCAAAATGATATTGTTACTGCCTTCCAAGTCGTAGAATGGATGATGACTTCCTACTTCCTGCAACGACACACTGCCTTTTCCTTCTTCCAACTTGGCAACAAAACGCCAGCGCTTATGTTCACCTTCCAACACCTTACGACGTGCTTCGAAATCGGCGTCTACAGAAGGAAGATTCTTCCAGAATTCATCCAGAGTTCCCTGGAAGAAAGAATCATCCAAGAACAAATGCTTCTCAACATCTTCCTGGTTCATCTTATAACCAGCCTCACGACTTAGGATTGTCAACTTACGGATTACATCCTTGCCACTTAAATCCACACGAGGATCTGGTTCTGCATAACCCTGTTCCTTTGCCTGCTTTACCGTCATACTGAAAGGTACATCAGCAGAAATCTTATTGAAGATAAAGTTGAGCGTACCACTCAATACAGCCTCAATCTTTAAAATCTTGTCACCACTATTGATCAGGTCGTTAATGGTATTGATGATTGGCAATCCTGCACCTACATTTGTCTCGAACAGGAACTTCACACCGCGCTTGCGGGATGTATTCTTCAAGATTTTATAGTTAGCGTAATCTGATGAGGCTGCAATCTTGTTGGCTGCCACAACAGCAATGTTATGCTCTAGGAAATCCTTGTAAAGTGCTGCAACCTCTGCACTGGCTGTACAATCCACAAACACAGAGTTGAAGATGTTCATGCCAATGACATTATCACGTAATTTCTGGATATTACTGTCTTCACCTTCTTCTTTGAGGCGTGTCTTATAGCCTTCCAGTTCCAGTCCGTGGCGTGCATACATTGCTTTCTTGCTTCCAGCAATACCCACCACATTCAGTTTCAGGTTACGCTCCTTCATCAGTTTTTCATACTGACCTTTTATCTGCTCCAAAAGGCTGTTGCCCACCGTACCAGTTCCGCAGACAAACAGATTCAGCACCTGGTACTCAGACAAGAAAAAACTGTCGTGAATTACGTTTAGGGTTTTACGCAATTGATTCAGGGTAACAACGAAAGAGATATTGGTTTCGGATGCACCCTGAGCACAAGCAATTACATTGATACCATTGCGTCCCAAGGTTCCAAACAGTTTTCCTGCAATACCTGGAGTATGTTTCATGTTCTCACCTACGATAGCCACGGTTGCCAGATCCTTTTCTGCAGTGATTGGGGTAATCTCACCCATCTCAATCTCCTTGGCAAATTCTCGGTTCAACACCTCACATGCCTGCTCTGCGTCTTCGTTACGCACACCAATTGAAGTACTGTTTTCTGAAGATGCCTGAGAAACCAGGAACACACTTATACCCTCTTCTGCCAATGCCTGGAAGATGCGACTGTTCACACCAATCACACCCACCATACCCAAACCGGTTACGGTAATCAATGAAGTATCCTTGATAGAAGAGATACCCTTAATGCTCTTGGCACCTTCGGCAACCTCACTCTTGATGATGGTACCAGGTGCTTCTGGCTTGAAAGTATTCTTGATAAGGATTGGAATATTCTTGTGACAAACTGGGTAGATGGTAGGAGGATAAACTACCTTGGCACCGAAGTTACACAACTCCATAGCCTCAACATAACTCAATTCGTCAATAACGTACGCTGTGCTGATAACACGAGGAACGGCAGTCATGAAACCATCCACATCTGTCCAGATTTCCAATACAGAAGCATCCAATGCTGCTGCTACGATGGCAGCTGTATAATCGGAACCACCACGACCCAGATTGGTTACCTCACCTGTATGCACATCGGTAGAGATAAAACCTGGAATCAAAGATATCTGTGGCAGCTTGGTAAAGGTTTCCTGTACCAACTGATTGGTCAAATCAGAATCCAGGGTGTGCTTGCCGTGCTTGGCAACTGTCTTGATAAACTTACGGCTATCAAACCACTTGGCACCTGTCAGTTCGGCAGCAATGCGACTTGAAATACGCTCGCCATAACTTACAATAGCTGCAGATGTTTTAGGAGAAAGGTCACGAATGAGGAATACGCCCTGATAGATGTCCTTCAATTCATTGAGCAATGCATCAACTTCGTGTAACAATGCCACCTGACGCTCAGGATCATTGATGATGGCATGGATCATCTCGTGATGACGTGTTACGATTTCATCATAACTTGTGATATAGGCGCCATTACCTTCGGCAGCCTGTTTTGATGTATTAATCAGCTTATCGGTTATACCACCCAGTGCTGATACCACTACAATTACTTCTTCTTCCTTTGCTGCATTCTCTACAATTTGCTTCAAATTCAGAATGCTGTTTACGGAACCTACGGATGTTCCGCCAAATTTTAATACTTTCATTTTTCCTTTTGTTTAATCTTTGCCGATACGCGGCAGCGCCCTTTACAACAGGGGTTAAAATTTAATTGCGCAAAGGTACAAGAAACTAAGCGAATAGCAAAGAAAAACCCCGAGCAATTCGCCCGGGGTTCTAAATTTTATTTAGAAAGCATTATTTACCTGTTGAAAAGGCTGCTTCAATCTGCTGTGCCAAGTCACTCCAGTGTGCCTTGGTTACTGCATTGGCAGAAACGCTACGCTTTGCCTTGTCGCCAATCTTCTTCAACTCAGCAACAATCAAGAAACGGGTTTCCTGATTATCATTTGCCTTATCAGTAACAATAGCGATTGCCTCCTTTACGAATCTGCGCTGTAAATGACGACGGTAGCTATCTACTGCCTTGCCATTGTTCAGTTCCTCGAAGATATAAGCGGTCAGGTCTGCCAAATACTCTTCTGGCTTGTAGTTTGCTGCCGACTTCTGAGCAAACTGATCCAGACGGTTCAAACCTGCCAGGCTCAGCAATGCACGACGACTAACAACAGCATCAATGGCAGTATACAGATAGTTCTCTGGACGATCGGTGAAACGGAACATATAAGGTTCAGAAACCAACCACTCTGCCTTCTTGAATACGTGCTTGTTCAAGAAACTCAAAGCCTCCTTCTGACGCTCCTTTGGTACTGCATCATATACGTCACCTGCCTGCTCAACGCTCTTGTAAGTGATATAACGGCCACCAATATTGCTAGCTACATGCCCCAAGTAACGCTGATACTGACTAACAACTGCCTCGTACATACGCTGCAGGTTCTCGTTCATGTCACCTTCTTCCTTGGTCCATTCTGGCAACGCCTTGATAACACGCTGCAGGTTCTTGATACCATACTCACTTGCCTTTGCAGAGTTATCACCCAAGTCCTCACTTTGTGCACGTGGGTCATTGTCGTAACCTTCACCACCAAACCACAAACGTGGTTCTGCATTCAAACGTGCAATGATTTCCTTGTTCCAGAACAACTTGTCTTCCTTCAAGGTATTAAAGTAAGTTGGTTTGTAACCATATTCGATAGCCCACTTATCATAAATACCAATACGTGGATAGATACCAGCCTTTGTGATATTATCCTCTGGCTGAGCAACATAGTTAAAGCGAGCATAGTCCATAATAGATACGGTATGGCCATTAGCCTCAACCCATGCCTTGTCACGTAATTTCTCAACTGGAGTCATGAAGCTAGAACCCTTGTTATGACGCAAACCTAGAGTATGACCAACCTCGTGTGAAGAAACGAAACGAATCAAGTCACCCATCAGTTCATCATCAAACTTCATCTTACGTGCACGTGGGTCGATAGCAGCAGCCTGTACCATGTACCAGTCGTGTACCAACTTCATTACGTTGTGATACCAGCCAATATGACTCTCAAGGATTTCACCTGAACGAGGATCGTGTACGTTAGGACCATAAGCATTTGGAATATCAGAAGCCAAATAACGAATTACGCAGAAACGAGCATCTTCCATGCTCATAGTCGAATCGTTTGGCCATTCCTCTGCATGGATGGCGTTCTTCCAACCAGCCTGTTCAAATGCCTTCTGCCAGTCGTTTACACCAGCAATCAGATAAGGAACCCACTGCTTTGGAGTAGCAGGGTCGATATAGTAAACAATTGGTTTGATTGGCTCTACCAATTCACCACGCTTCTGCTTCTCAACATCTTCAGGACGAGCCTCCAAACGATAGCGGCAGATGAATCTGCGCTGATCTACACTCTGCTGTTCATCTGAGAACCAAGTATAGCCATCAGCAAAGTAACCAACACGAGCATCAAATGCACGAGGTTTCATTGGTTCCTTTGGCAACAAGATGAATGAAGTGTTCAACTGAATTGAAACACTACCTGTTGCATAACCAGCAGCCAAGATAGTAGGGCGCTGACCACCAGCGGCAGCAGCACGTGGATCTGGAGCATTGTATGCATAAGTCTTGGTAGTAGTTACCTCGGTATTGATTGGATAAGTACGAATGCTGCTGATGAAACTTGCATCACGCTTCAGCTGACCCAATGAATACTGACGCTTTGCTCTGTTGTCCAAAGAGAAAGTTGCATTGTCATCTGTAAATAACTGAGTTACCTTTACACGACTAGCAGCACCTTCACGCTTCTCAACCTTGAACGCACCAAGGATTGGGTCTTCGGCACTTACCTTAACAGACTTTGAAATTGCATCCTTCTCATCAGAAGATGTTTCCAGCATCATTGCACGCAGCAACAAACTGCCGTCTGCAGATTTCTCCCAATATACTGTCTGGCTATTAACCATTTCACCACCGTACTTACCAGCACCTGCAGGAGTAGACACATAACGGGTTACACTAAGGATAGGACGACCCAGCAATGAATCTGGAATCACAAAGAACCAATCCTTCTCTTTCTTTGATACACCAAACAAACCAGGAGTAGTCTTCTCCACCTGAGTAGTATCGCGCTTCACAGGTTGTTCGGCAGTCTTTTTCTTCTTATCCTTTGCCACTACTGTAACAGAAGCAACTAAAAGGAAAGAGATTAAACAAATAAGTTTTTTCATAAATAATATAAGTGTTTATAATAATTATTTCTTCTTAGATAGTTTTTCCTTAAAAAGGTTTAATGGCAGCAGCCAATGCCTCGGCACAACGCTCACCATCAACGCCAGCCGAAACGATGCCACCTGCATAGCCAGCACCTTCACCACAAGGATACAATCCCTTGATGCGGACATGCTGCAAGGTTTCATGGTCGCGAACAATGCGGATTGGTGATGAAGTACGGGTTTCAACCGCCAGCATCAAGGCCTCATTGGTAAGGAATCCATGACTCATTTTGCCAAACTGCAGAAATCCTTGTTGCAGACGTTGTGAAATGAACTGTGGCATCCAGAAATGTAAAGGCGATGCAATGACACCTGGAGCATAAGAAGATTTTGGCAAATCGGCACTTAACCTACGGTTCACGAAATCACTCATTCTTTGTGCTGGAGCCGTCTGCTTCATGTTACCTGCTATCCAGCATTGCTTTTCAAGGGCATCCTGAAAAAGCATAACTCCCAACGGATGCGTATCTAATGATTTCATTACCTGTTGTGCTTCGTCACTATTCTTTTCCTTGGCATAATCCTGCATCATGGTCTTGATAGATTTATCCAGCAAGTCTTCTGGGTGCATTTCTACCACCATACCACTATTGCTCCACTTGCCACCACGGGAACTAGGCGACATGCCATTTACCACCAATTGCTCAGGACCACTGGCTGC
Source organism: Candidatus Minthousia equi (assembly GCA_018065125.1). Classification (GTDB taxonomy): domain Bacteria; phylum Bacteroidota; class Bacteroidia; order Bacteroidales; family Bacteroidaceae; genus Minthousia; species Minthousia equi. Next base: position 10,854 of record JAGHTY010000024.1, on the reverse strand, counting down.
AGGAACGACAAAACCACCAGGGCACATGCAGAAACTATAAACACCCCTGCCCTGCACCTGATGCACAAAGCTATACTCGGCAGCAGGAAGATACTTGCCTCTGCCCTCTCGGTTATGGTATTGTATTCTGTCTATCAATTCAGATGGGTGCTCCAAACGCACGCCAACAGCCAATCCCTTTGCCTCAATCTCCACACCTGCAGCATAAAGATAGCGGTAAACATCTCTGGCACTATGACCTGTTGCCAATATTACAGGACCTCGGAACTCCTTTCCTACTGAAGTCTCTATGCCTACCACCTCATCTTTCTCAATAATGAGGGCAGTCATCTTTGTCTGAAAATGCACCTCACCACCACTGGCAATGATCTGATTGCGCATATTCTCTATCACACGTGGCAACTTATCCGTACCTATGTGTGGATGTGCATCTGTCAGGATATTAGGGTTGGCACCATGCTGGCAGAAGACATTCAGAATCTTCTCTACATTTCCACGTTTCTTGCTTCGGGTATAAAGCTTGCCATCACTGTAAGCACCTGCACCTCCTTCACCAAAACTATAGTTGCTTTCGCCATCAACACGATGCTCACGACCAATCAAAGCAATATCTTTCTTGCGATCGTGAACGTTCTTTCCTCGTTCAACAACAATAGGGCGAATGCCCAGTTCGATAAGGCGCAAGGCAGCAAACAACCCACCAGGACCGGCACCCACCACTATCGCCTGTGGCTTTCCTTCCACATTTGGATATTCGGTGTGCTGATAGGCATCGTCCTTAGGGATTTCGTTCACATAAGCCCTTACCTTCAGGTTCACGAAGATGGTACGCTGACGGGCATCAATGCTACGTTTCAAAATGCGTACTGCATTAATCTGCCTTAGGTTCAAACCTTTCTCCTGCGACAGGTATTGTGCTATTTTCCGTTCATCTGCTGCCACTTCGGGAAGCACTCTGAGTTGATATTCCTCGGTCATAATCTTTATCCAAATAGTTCCCTGATAGCTTCCTCCACCTTGCGCACAGGAACCAGTTCTATCTTGTATCTTTTGGCATCCAATCCCTGCATGTTACTTTTTGGCAATAAGATGCGCTTGAATCCCAGTTTCTCTGCCTCGGCAATGCGCTGCTCTATGCGTGCCACAGGGCGTATTTCTCCACTCAAGCCTATTTCACCTGCCATACATACATCTACTTCTATCCCCGAATCGATGTTGCTTGAGATGATAGCAGCAATCACGCTTAGGTCCATGGCAGGGTCGTTCACCTTCAGGCCTCCGGCAATATTCAGGAACACATCTTTCTGTGCCAACTTGAAACCCACACGTTTTTCAAGCACTGCCAGAAGCATGTTTAATCTGCGGATGTCAAAACCGGTAGCACTACGTTGTGGATTGCCATAAGCTGCCGTGCTCACCAATGCCTGCGTCTCAATCAGGAATGGCCTTACACCCTCAATGGCAGAAGAAACTGCCACACCACTTAATCCCTCATGATCTTCGTTCAGCAACAATTCCGAAGGGTTGCTCACCTGGCGCAAGCCATCGGCACGCATCTCGTAGATACCCAGTTCTGCTGTGCTTCCAAAGCGGTTCTTGATACTGCGAAGAATGCGGTACATATAATGCTGGTCGCCCTCGAACTGCAACACTGTATCGACGATGTGCTCCAGAATCTTTGGTCCTGCCAGGGTTCCTTCCTTGTTGATATGACCAATGAGAATAACCGGCACATTCTGTGTCTTGGCAAACTTCAGCAACATAGCTGCACATTCCCTTACCTGGGTTATGCTGCCTGGCGACGATTCTGCCACCTCGGTACTGATGGTTTGAATTGAGTCGATGATGACCAGTTGTGGTTGTGTGTTCTTGATATGAGTGAAGATCTGCTCCAGTGAAGTTTCACAAACGATAAGGCAATCCTGCATTTGTTCCGTGCCTACGGAACAATTTTCCGCTGCCTGCGGAACAGAATGCAGACGATTGGCACGTAGCTTAAGTTGACGTGCGCTTTCCTCGCCACTTACATAAAGAATCCTAAGGTTGGTAAGGTTCATTACGGTTTGTAGCACCAATGTACTCTTGCCAATGCCTGGTTCTCCACCTAGCAATACCAAGGAACCTTGTACCAAACCACCACCCAGCACACGGTTCAGTTCGGCATCACGCATATCGATGCGTGGTTCCTCCTGTGTTTCAATTTCACTCAGTGTACGGGGCTTGGGCTTGTCGGCTTCTCCCAGTGATGCAGGAAGCATTCTACCCGAAGTGGTTTCCTTTCGGATAATCTGTTCTTCATAGGTATTCCACTGTCCGCACGAGGGGCAACGCCCTACCCATTTGGGACTTTCCTGTCCGCATTCCCTGCACACATAAACTCTTTTTTCCTTGGCCATCTTGAAACCTTATAAAATATGTGTGCAAAGATAGTTCTTTCCTGCGACTATACAAAACTTTTCTTCATCCACTTCATGCTGTTCCATCGGTGCACAAATACCAATCCACGGATGCTTTCATCAAGGAACATCGAGAACCAGATTCCTATCAATCCCCAGCCAAAATAGATGCCGAACATATAGCCAAACAGAATACCTACACCCCACTGCACCACTACTCCAAGATAGAAGGGGAAGAACACGTCTCCAGTTGAACGAAGGGCTGTAGTGGCATAGATGTTGATGCTCTTTCCTGCCTCTACCAGAATATCCACCATCAGGATGGTACAACCCAGTTCAATGATTTCGGTATTGTTGGTAAGACTAGTGAAAAGCGTATTTCCAAGCAATGCCCAAAGCAGAGACAACAACACAGATACAATCAGTGAAGAGCGCATCACGTATTTTCCCAGCACAAAGGCTGCATGGGGCTTTTTCTCGCCAATAAGATGTCCGATAAGGATGGATCCTCCCTGTGCCACACAAATGGCAAACAGATACACAAACATCACAAAGTTAACAATGTAGGAACGGGTTACCAACTCTACATTTCCCAACTGATTGATGAAATACACCAGCACAATCTGCTGGATGTTATACGACATGTTCTCGCCTGCCGAAGGTACGCCAATCTTTAGCAGATTCTTCAGTTCGTGCCAAGGGAAAGGACGGAACAGTTTCATAGGGAAACTGCTGATGTGCTTGCGGAACAGGATGATAAGCAGCAGCACCATGGCAGTGCCACGACCCAGAACGGTTGATATGGCAGCACCTTCTACACCTAGTTCCGGAGCGCCAAAATTACCAAAAATCAGGGTATAGTTACCTAAGATGTTCACCACATTCACCACCATAATCACCAACATAGGGTAAATGGCTTTTTTATCGGCACGCAACGAGGCAGAAATAGTCATGTGAATGGCCTGGAAGAAGGCGAAAGCACCCACTATCTCCATGTAGTTCATGCCATACGGCATCATCTCACCTCGCAAACCCATCATCTTCAGCAAAGGAGAAGCGCCAAAGTACAAACCGGCACTTACCACAATACCACACACAATATTGATGAGCAAGGCCACACCCGTAACCTGAATCATCTTGTCGCGCCTACCCGCTCCCAGAAACTGAGAACACAGCACAGTGGTACCAACATTGATAATCTGGAATATAAGAAATGCGAATGTAACCAACTGATTTACCACGCCTACCGCTCCAACAGCATTGTCATCATACTGTCCCAGCATAAACGTGTCAACAGCACCCATCAACATCAGCAACAATGTCTCTATAAAAATAGGTCCTGTTAATTTGAATAATCCTTTCTTCAGATTGCTTTTACCCATAATAAAACTCGGCTTTGCCTCGTAAAGTTACTGAAACGCAAAGTCAACGAGTCAACATGTCAACGAGTCAACAAGTCCGTTGTCTGTTGTCCGTTGTCTTTTAACCTTTTAATTAGAACCTGAGACGAGTGAAATGTCAAACCTGTTTGAACATTTCCGAGACGATGGTTCTAATCGACGAAGTTAAACCTTTAACCTTTTAAACTTTTAAACCTTTAAACTCCTTAAACCGGAGCCAAAGGCTACCTTAATGTGTTTGCGGGTGCAAAGTTAGTGTTTTTCTTACATTATTGAAACATAAATAAGCAAATAAATTTATGATAATTTTGTTCTTCCCCTTAGTTGCCGTATCTTTGTCCTCACATTATTAATATACACATGAAAACAGTAGTGAAAAAGACCTTATTATCCCTGGCCATTCTGTTTGGAATCTGCATCAGCGTAAAAGCAGAGGACGGACACGGACTTTGGCTTAGACTTGACGAAACCGTAAGAGAAATCAGTTGTGACGATCCCAATCCTGGCAAGGACATTGTGGCTTGTAACAAGAAAACCGATATCACTAACCTTGCCATCCGCATGCTGGCAAGTTACTGGAAAGGTGGAAAGGTAACCCTTACCATCAATGCCAAGAACAAGGCAAACGGCACCGATGGCTACACTATCAAGAGCGATGCCAATGGTGCTGCAACCGTAAATGCCATGACCGACAAAGGTATTCTGTATGCAGCCTTTCACCTGCTTCGCCTGCAGAACATGGGTGAAAGCATCGTTAACCTCAGCATCAGTGAAAAGCCATCTTATGAAAACCGAATCCTAAATCACTGGGACAATCTGGATGGTACCGTAGAACGTGGCTATGCCGGTCACAGCATCTTCTGGCGTGATGGAGAAGAAGAGAATCCAACCGTTACAGAAGAGGATAAGCAACTATGGTTCGACTATGCCACAGCCAATGCTTCTATCGGCATCAACGGTGTGGTGCTGAACAATGTAAACGCTTCACCTCGCATTCTTTCAGATGCATTCATTACCAAGATAAAAGCCATTGCTGATGTATTTCGCATGATGGGTATAAAGGTTTACCTGAGTGTAAACTTTGCCTCACCACAGGTACTGGGTGGATTGGAAACCAGCGACCCTCTGAACAAGCAAGTCATTGCCTGGTGGAAAAACCGCATCGATGCCATCTACAAGCTTATTCCTGATTTTGGAGGATTTCTGGTAAAGGCCAGCAGTGAAGGTCAGCCTGGTCCTGGCGACTTTGGCCGTTCTCATGCCGAGGGAGCTAACATGATGGCAGATCTGCTGAAGCCTCACAAGGGTATCGTAATGTGGCGTGCTTTTGTGTATAGTGCAAACGACAGCGATCGTGCCAAGCAGGCATACCAGGAGTTCATGCCACTGGATGGTCAGTTCCACGACAATGTCATCGTGCAGGTAAAGAATGGTCCTATTGATTTCCAGCCTCGTGAACCATTCAGTCCTTTGTTTGGTGCCATGAAGAAAACCAGCATCATGCCCGAAGTACAGATTACACAGGAATACCTTGGTCATAACTTCCAACTGGTTTATTTGGGAACCATGTGGGAAGAGGTGCTGAAGACTGATACCTATCAGAATGGAAAGGGAAGCACCGTGGCACGTGTTACCGATGGCAGCATCTACCCTCAGGCACATACAGCCATTGCAGGTGTAGCCAATGTAGGCCTCGACACCAACTGGTGTGGACATCACTTTGCACAGTCTAACTGGTATGCATTTGGACGTCTGGCATGGAACAACAATCTGAAAAGTCAGGATATTGCTCGCGAATGGGTACTGCAAACATTTGGCACAGCACAGAAGGTAACAGACGAGCAATTCAAGAGCAAGTTCGTGAAACCTGTAGTGCAGATGATGATGGCAAGTCGTGAAGCATGTGTGGATTACATGATGCCACTAGGTCTTCATCACCTCTTTGCATGGACACACCACTATGGTCCTGAACCATGGTGCGCCCCTGAAGGAGCCCGTGCCGACTGGTTACCTAGCTACTATCACAAGGCTGATGCTGCAGGCATTGGATTCGACCGCAGCAGCACAGGAAGCAATGCCGTAAGCCAGTATGCAGAACCTTTGCGCAGCCAGTTCGACAATATCGAAACCTGTCCTAAGGAATATTTATTGTGGTTCCACCATGTACCATGGAACTTCCTGATGCAGGATGGCAGCACTCTTTGGCAAAGTCTTTGTCGCCACTACAACTTTGGCGTGCAGTGCGTTCGCCAGTTCCAGACCACCTGGGAAAGCTGCGAAAAATATATTGATGCCGAACGATTCAAGGATATCCAGAGCAAGCTTCGTCGTCATGCGCGCGATGCACAGTGGTGGAAAGATGCCTGCATCCTGTACTTCCAGCAGTTCAGCAAACAACCTATCCCATCAGATGTAGAGATTCCTGCCAACGATTTGGAAGATTTGATGAAAATACATTTCGACTGGGCACATCATAATTAAGGGTTTAAAAGTTTAAGAGTTTAAAGGTTTAAAAGGTTAAAGGGTTATCGTTTTCGTAGCGAAGCGTATCGTTATCGTATAAAGAGTATGCAATACAAAGGCCTAAGTAATGAGCAAGTAATTGAAAGCCGTAGCAAATACGGCGAGAACATATTGACTCCTCCCGAGAAGCAATCAGCATGGATGAAGTTCCTTGCCAAGTTTGGCGACCCGCTGATTGTCATCCTCATGGTGGCAGGCATATTATCGGTGGGTATTTCCATCTATCAATACCTAGGACTCGACAAGGGCGCTGGCGTGTTCTTTGAGCCTGTGGGTATCTTCATTGCCATCCTTCTGGCAACAGGACTTTCTTTCATATTCGAGCAGAAGGCCGACAAGGAATTTACCATTCTCAACAAGATAAACGATGAAGAACCCGTTAAGGTAATCCGTAACGGAAATGTGTGCCAGGTTCCTAAAAAAGACATTGTTGTAGGTGATATTGTCATCCTGAATACAGGTGATGAAATCCCTGCCGATGCCGAACTGCTTGAGGCAAGTTTCCTGCAGATAGACGAAAGCACCCTTACCGGTGAACCTATCTGCCACAAGACTGTTATTGAAGCAGATTTCGACAAGGAAGCCACCTTCCCTTCAAACCATGTAATGAAAGGCACCAAGGTAATGGAAGGCCATGGCGTTTGCCGTGTGTTTGCTGTAGGTGATCACACCGAGAACGGAAAAGTTTACCAGGCAGCACAGATTGACAATAGCGTAAAGACTCCCCTGGATGAACAGTTTGAACGCCTTGGTCACCTCATCTCTGTAGCAAGTTACATCATTGCTGCCCTTATCATCATTGGCAAGCTGGTGTATTTCTTCCATGTTACCGAGAATTGGGAGCTAACCGAACTCCTTTCCTACATCCTGCAAACCATCATGATTGCCGTTACGCTGATTGTGGTAGCAGTACCCGAAGGACTCCCAATGGCAGTTACCCTAAGTTTGGCATACAGCATGCGCAGAATGCTGAAGACCAACAACCTGGTAAGAAAGATGCATGCATGCGAAACAATGGGTGCCACAGCCGTTATCTGTACCGATAAGACAGGTACCCTTACGCAAACCCAGATGAACGTGCACCAGGCATGTGTGTTCAATCCTGACGAAATGCCCCTAATTTACGAGGGTATTGCCGTGAACTCTACTGCTTCACTGAGCATTACCGACGACAAGGTTCAGGTGCTGGGTAACCCTACCGAAGGTGCCCTGTTGCTATGGTTACAGAATCAAGGAAAAGACTACCGCGAACTGAAGGAAAAGGCCGAATCTTTAGATGAAATACCTTTCTCTACCGAACGAAAGTTCATGGCCACACTTGTACAGTCTGCAGTTCTTCCTGGCAAGCGCATCCTTTATATAAAAGGTGCACCCGAGATAGTAAGCAATCTCTGCACCCACATCTCTGGCAACATCACCAAGCAGGAAATAGCAGCACAGTTGCTCTCATTCCAAGAGAAAGCCATGCGCACACTGGGCTTTGCCTATCAGGTGATTGAAGAAGGCGATGCCTGCATTGAAAAACAGCAGATAAAAGCCACAAACCTAACATTCATGGGTTTTGTAGCCATCTCCGACCCAGTACGTAGCGATGTGCCTGCTGCCGTTCAGGAGTGTCTTGATGCTGGTGTAAAGGTGAAGATTGTAACGGGTGATACTTCTGGCACAGCCAAGGAAATCGGTCGTCAGATTGGTTTATGGACAGAAACCGATACCGATGATAACATCATAACCGGAACTGAGTTTGCTGCACTCTCTGACGAAGAGGCAAAGCAGCGTGTCATGTCACTGAAGATCATCTCACGTGCACGCCCTATGGACAAGAAAAGACTGGTAGAGATGCTACAGCAAAATAATCAGGTAGTGGCTGTTACCGGTGATGGCACTAACGATGCCCCTGCCCTGAATGCCGCACATGTGGGTCTTTCAATGGGTGATGGTACTTCTGTAGCAAAAGAGGCCAGCGACATTACCATTATCGACAATTCATTTGCCAGCATTGGTCGCGCTATTATGTGGGGACGCTCGCTCTACCTCAATATTCAGCGTTTCATTCTGTTCCAATTAACGGTAAATGTAGCTGCCAGTCTTGTGGTACTTGCCGGTGCCTTCATGGGAACTGAATCCCCTCTCACCGTAACACAGATGCTGTGGGTAAACCTCATCATGGATACCTTTGCTGCCATGGCGCTGGCATCCTTGCCTCCTTCCGAGGCAGTGATGAAGAACCCTCCACGCGATCGCCACAGTTTCATTATCAACAAGGCCATGGCACAGTCTATCATCGGTGTAGGTGGTGCATTCTTCCTCATATCAATTGGCTTGCTCTATGTGCTTCAGCATGCAGATATCGAGCACATGGTTGATTTCTTCTCCTTTACCATCACCAATACCCATCATGAGGTAAGTGCAAAGGAGCTGAGCCTGTTCTTCACCATCTTCGTAATGCTGCAGTTCTGGAACATGTTCAATGCACGTGCTTTCCTCACAGGGCATTCTGCCTTCCGTCTGAAAGATTGCAATGGTTTCAACCTCATCGTGTTCCTCATCCTTATCGGACAGATTCTCATCATACAGGTTGGTGGCGAGTTTTTCAATGTTCACCCTCTCTCACTTACAGATTGGCTACTGATAATAGGTCTCACCTCCCCAGTGCTGTGGATTGGAGAGATAATGAGATTAAGAAAGGTTTGATGTTGCCTTCGGCAACGGTTTGAGGTGTCGCTGCGCGACAGTTTGATGGAGCCTACGGCTCCTGTTTGAGTGGTTTGATGCCTTCGGCAGTTTGAACGGTTTGATATTGCTTTGAGTCTCTGCGTCTTTGCGACCTTTTAAACCTTTAAACCCTTAAACCCTTAAACCTTTAAACCTTTACCCCACCACCCTACACAAATAATCATAGTGCTCTCCTTCCTCAATAAGTTCGGCATGGAAGCCATGCGCCTCTGCTATTTGCTGAAGGGTATCAAAGTCGACATAAAGCCAGGGAAAAGCATCACCTTTGATGCGTTTGTATTGCATCTGGTACTCTAGTTCACCGTAATAGGTATCGGTATTGGGAAGTTCAATAATGCCCTCCTCGGTTTCATACACATAGCAGATGTCTGAAGAGTCGAGCAGCAACTGGCCTCCGGGTGCCAGAATGCTCTTTACATGCTGAAAGAATCGGGGCAACGCCTCAATAGTACCCACAATACCAATGCCATTCATCAGCATCAGCAGGGTGTCAAACTGTCCGGTAAGCGCCCAGAAATCCTGTTCAAGCACCTTTTTCACCCCACGTTGCTGCATGGTTTTAACCGATAAGGGAGAGATGTCAATGGCGGTAACGTCCTTGTCCATCTGCTGCAATGCCAAACTATGGCAGCCTGCACCAGCACCAATATCCAGTATACGTCCAGTAGCCATCTGCAGTGCCTTCTGCTCTAGCAGAGGCATCTCCTCGAAGGTGCGAAACAGGGTCTCTACAGGTATCTCATCCTCGTCAAAGTCGGGAGAGAATACTCGCAAACGCCCTGCCACGCCATTCTTCCAGTAGTCGGCTATTGCCGCACCCATGGGGTCTTTTTCCTGTTTCATTTAGTATATTTGGTAAATTGATACTTGTCGCGCAATGCCTGCTGTTCTTCGGCTGGCAAAGAGGTAAAATACCCCTTCCAACCAGGGCAGAAATTGATGTGCCAGCGCCAGAAACGGCCTAATAATGACTGTGGGTTCTTATCATAACGTGCCCTGAACTTGCAGTTGGCACAAGGTTTCTCTTTCTTTTCCATGTCTTATTACTCTTTACGAATTGCTGCTTTTCTTTTTAAACTTTGCCTTCAGTCTTTTTATTCCTTCCACTCCCAGGATGGTCAATCCACCATACTGGCAGGTTTTTGCCAATCCAAACAGCACCACCCACAGTATGCCCTTTGCCTGGGTGCTGATGGGCAATGCCATCTGTGCAAAAGAGAGAATATAGAACGGAATACAGCATAGCAGCACTATCACTCCCGTGCGGAACGAAAGGCTGCTAAGCCAGTTCTTCAGTCGTTGAAACAGTTGCTTCATCTAAGCAGCATATTGATGGCTGGTTCCATATCTTTTTCTAACCGCAAAATACTCTTTGGGGCCATAGTTAAAGTAGGCATAATCGCCATTAGTAAAACAATCAGTTTTTTCATTCTCTTATAAAAAAAGTATTAGGTGCAGCAAAGATAGTGATATTTTTGCGAACCAAAGAATTTCGTTATACATTTGCATTATGAAAAAGAAACCTATCACTAATCTTGATGCCATCAAGGCCATGCGCCGTGGCAACCGCGAAGCCTAGATGCAACTGCTGGGACCAAGCTTTCACAGCAAGGACAGTGTGCACAGATCGGCCAAGACCTACACCCGAAAACAGAAACATAAGTTGAGATAAAAGGCTTAACTTTTACCTAACACTTGCCTATAGCTAAGACTAGGCACGGTTCTGCAACGGTTCTACATCGGAGCAACAAAAAAGGTACAGATACCAAACTGATACGGTATCCATACCTCACGAAGGG
>JAGHTY010000006.1 GCA_018065125.1 Candidatus Minthousia equi | reverse complement strand
GTATGTGTTCGTGTTTATACCACTACCCCTAAGAAGCCTAACTCTGCGATGCGTAAGGTCGCACGTGTGCGTTTAACAAACTCTAAGGAAGTAAACAGCTACATTCCAGGAGAAGGACATAACTTGCAGGAGCACAGTATCGTTTTGGTACGTGGTGGTCGTGTTAAGGACCTTCCAGGTGTACGTTACCACATCGTTCGTGGTACTTTGGATACCGCAGGCGTAGCAAACCGTACTCAGCGCCGTTCTAAGTATGGTGCTAAGCGTCCAAAACCAGGACAGGCACCAGCTAAGAAGAAGTAATTAAAAAGAATTTAAATCGTTTTGGTTTGAAGCATATATGGTTGAGTAAATAACTCGGAGGAGTTGTTGAAGCAGACATGGATGCAGCCACAAACTAAAGAAATTAATCAAACAAAATGAGAAAAGCAAAACCAAAGAAGCGTGTGATCCTTCCAGATCCAGTCTTCAATGATCAGAAGGTTTCTAAGTTCGTAAACCACCTGATGTATGACGGTAAGAAGAATACCTCTTATGAGATCTTCTACAAGTCATTGGAAATTGTAAAGAACAAGTTGTCTAACGAGGAGAAGTCAGCTCTTGAAATTTGGAAGGCTGCCTTGGATAAGATCACTCCTCAGGTAGAGGTAAAGAGCCGCCGTATCGGTGGTGCAACTTTCCAGGTTCCAACAGAAATTCGTCCAGACCGTAAGGAGTCTATTTCTATGAAGAATATGATTCTGTTCGCTCGCAAGCGTGGCGGTAAGTCAATGGCAGATAAGTTGGCTGCTGAGATCATCGATGCTTACAACGAGCAGGGTGGTGCTTTCAAGCGTAAGGAAGATATGCATCGTATGGCTGAGGCTAACCGTGCATTCGCTCACTTTAGATTCTAATCAAATTATAAACTTATTTAGACATTAAATACAATGGCTCAACAAGATTTGCATTTAACCCGTAATATCGGTATCATGGCTCACATCGATGCTGGTAAGACCACTACTTCTGAGCGTATCTTGTTCTATACAGGTAAGACTCACAAGATTGGTGAGGTACACGAGGGTGCTGCTACTATGGACTGGATGGCTCAGGAGCAGGAGCGTGGTATTACCATTACCTCTGCTGCTACTACGGCTTACTGGACCTGCGAAGGTAAAAAGTATAAGTTTAATTTGATTGATACTCCGGGACACGTTGACTTTACCGCTGAGGTAGAGCGTTCACTGCGTGTGTTGGATGGTGCTGTTGCTACATACTGTGCAGTGGGTGGTGTTGAACCACAGTCTGAAACTGTATGGCGTCAGGCAGACAAGTATAACGTACCACGTATCGGTTACGTTAACAAGATGGACCGTTCTGGTGCAGACTTCTTCGAGGTTGTTCGCCAGATGAAGGACGTTTTAGGTGCAACTCCTTGCGTTATCTCTGTGCCTATCGGTGCTGAGGAAAACTTCAAGGGTATCGTTGACCTGATTCAGATGAAGGCTATTCTGTGGCACTATGAGACCATGGGTGCTGAATACTCTATCGAGGATATTCCTGCAGAATTGAAGGATGAGTGCGAAGAGTGGCGCGCTAAGTTGATTGAGCAGGCTGCAGAACAGGATGAGAACCTGATGGAGAAGTTCTTCGAGGATCCAGATTCTTTGACTAAGGAAGAAATCGTTGCTGCTATCCGTAAGGGTACCTTGGCATTGGATATCGTTCCTATGACTTGTGGTTCTTCATTCAAGAACAAGGGTGTACAGACTTTGCTTGACTATGTTTGTATGTTCTTGCCTTCTCCACTGGATACTCCTAACATTATCGGTACTAACCCAGACACAGGTGCTGAGGAAGACCGTAAGCCATCAGAGGATGAGAAGACTTCAGCCTTGGCATTCAAGATTGCTACCGACCCATATGTAGGTCGTTTGACTTTCGTTCGTGTTTACTCAGGTAAGATCGAGGCTGGTTCTTATATCTACAACACTCGTTCAGGTAAGAAGGAGCGTGTATCTCGTTTGTTCCAGATGCACTCTAACCACCAGAACCCAGTTGAGTTGATTGGTGCTGGTGATATCGGCGCTGGTGTAGGTTTCAAGGATATCCGTACTGGTGATACTCTTTGTGATGAGGATGCACCAATCGTATTGGAGTCAATGGAATTCCCAGATCCAGTAATTGGTATCGCAGTAGAGCCAAAGACTCAGAAGGATATGGACAAGTTAGCTAATGGCTTGGCTAAGTTGGCAGAAGAAGACCCAACATTCACCGTTAAGACTGATGAGCAGAGCGGTCAGACCGTTATCTCTGGTATGGGTGAGTTGCACTTGGATATCATCATCGACCGTTTGAAGCGTGAATTCAAGGTAGAATGTAACCAGGGTAAGCCTCAGGTTAACTACAAGGAGGCTATCACCAAGACTGTTAACTTGCGTGAGGTTTACAAGAAGCAGTCTGGTGGTCGTGGTAAGTTCGCTGATATCATTGTTAACATTGGCCCTGTTGATGAGGACTACAAGGAAGGTGGTCTGCAGTTCGTTGATGAGGTTAAGGGTGGTAACGTGCCTAAGGAATTCATCACATCTGTACAGAAGGGTTTCCAGAACGCTATGAAGAATGGTGTGTTGGGCGGTTTCCCTATGGACAGCATGAAGGTTACTTTGGTTGATGGTTCATTCCATCCAGTTGACTCTGACCAGTTGTCATTCGAAATCTGTGCTTTGCAGGCTTACAAGAATGCATGTGCTAAGGCAGGTCCTGTTTTGATGGAACCTATCATGAAGCTGGAAGTTGTTACTCCAGAAGAAAACATGGGTGACGTTATCGGTGACTTGAACAAGCGTCGTGGTCAGGTTGAAGGTATGGAGAACAGCCGTTCAGGCGCTCGTATCGTTAAGGCTATGGTTCCACTGGCAGAAATGTTCGGTTATGTAACTGCATTGCGTACCATTACTTCAGGTCGTGCAACTTCATCAATGACATACGATCACCACGCACCAGTTTCTAACTCAATTGCTAAGGCAGTACTTGAGGAGTGCAAGGGTCGTGTAGACTTGGTATAATAGAAAAAACTAACAGAGGCGGTGGCGCTGGCAAGCGAATGACTCTTTGCCAGCCTACCATCTTCCTCATATTTCAATAACATTTAATAATAATACAAAATGAGTCAGAAAATTCGTATTAAGCTGAAATCCTACGATCACAACTTGGTAGACAAGTCAGCAGAGAAGATTGTTAAGACTGTAAAGGCTACTGGTGCCATCGTGAGCGGTCCAATTCCATTGCCAACTCACAAGCGCATTTTTACTGTCAACCGTTCAACCTTCGTTAACAAGAAGTCTCGTGAACAGTTCCAGTTGTCTTCTTACAAGCGTCTGATTGACATCTACAGTTCAACTGCAAAGACTGTTGATGCTTTGATGAAGCTGGAATTGCCTAGCGGCGTTGAGGTAGAAATCAAGGTGTAATTTCTCGAGAGAGAATTTTGGATTGAAGTGAAATTTTAAAATTTAAGACAGAAAATGTCAGGTTTATTAGGAAAGAAAATCGGAATGACATCCGTATTCAGTGCCGAGGGTAAGAATGTACCATGCACTGTTATCGAAGTAGGTCCTTGCGTTGTTACTCAGGTAAAGAACGTAGAAAAGGACGGCTATGAGGCTGTACAGGTAGGTTTCCAGGATAAGAAGGAAAAGAATACCACAAAGCCTATGATGGGCCATTTCAAGAAGGCTGGCGTAACTCCAAAGCGTCACTTGGCAGAGTTCAAGGGATTCGAAGGCGAGTTGAACTTGGGTGATACTCTTACTGTAGAGTTGTTCGAGGGTACATCTTTCGTAGATGTTATCGGTACTTCAAAGGGTAAGGGTTTCCAGGGTGTTGTTAAGCGTCATCATTTTGGTGGTGTTGGTCAGATTACTCATGGTCAGCACAACCGTCAGCGTAAGCCAGGTTCTATTGGTGCATGTTCTTATCCAGCACGTGTATTCAAAGGATTGCGCATGGGCGGCCAGATGGGTGGTAACCGCGTAACTACTCACAATTTGCAGGTATTAAAGGTAATTCCAGAGCACAACATCCTTATGGTTAAGGGTTCTGTTCCAGGATGCAAAGGTTCAATCGTAATAGTAGAGAAATAATTATGGAGTTAAGCGTATATAAGATTACTGGTGAAGATACCGGTAGAAAGGTTGCGTTGAATGATGCTATCTTCGCAGTTGAGCCTAACGATAATGCAATCTATTTGGACGTAAAGCAGTTCTTGGCAAATCAGCGTCAGGGTACTCATAAGTCTAAGGAAAGAAGTGAAATGAGCGGTTCAACTCGTAAGTTGGGTCGCCAGAAAGGTGGTGGCGGTGCTCGTCGTGGTGATATCAACTCTCCAGTATTGGTTGGTGGTGCTCGCGTATTCGGTCCTAAACCACGTGATTATGGCTTCAAATTGAACAAGAAAGTTAAGGCTTTGGCTCGTAAGTCTGCTTTGACTTATAAGGCTCAGGAAAATGGTTTGGTAGTAGTAGAAGACTTCACTTTCGAAACACCTAAGACTAAATCATTCATTGAAGTATTAAATAATCTTAAAGTTGCTGACAAGAAGGCTCTTGTAGTTTTGTCAGAAGCTAATAAAGCAGTATTTTTGTCATCTCGTAACTTGCAGCGTGCAAGTGTAGCTGTTGCGTCTGCGCTCAATACTTATAAAGTGTTGAATGCTGACACTTTGGTTATGACTGAAAGTGCATTGAAGGCTATCGAGGAAACATTAAGCAAATAAGGAGGCTGAAGACATGGCAAATATTATCAAACCGTTGGTTACCGAGAAGATGACAGCGATTACAGAGAAGCAGAACAAGTTCGGCTTCATTGTTCGTCCTCAGGCCAACAAGTTGGAGATTAAGAAAGAGGTTGAAGCACGTTACAATGTAACCGTGCTCGATGTCAATACTATGAACTATGCTGGTAAGAACAAGTCACGCTATACTCGTGCAGGTCTTATTAAGGGTCGCACCAATGCCTTCAAGAAGGCTGTTGTAACTCTGAAGGATGGAGATACTATTGATTTTTATAGCAATATTTAAATAAAAAATGGCAGTTAGAAAATTTAGTCCTGTAACTCCAGGACAGAGACACAAGATTATTGGTACCTTTGAGGAAATCACTGCTACGGTACCAGAAAAGTCTCTCGTATGTGGAAAGAACTCAACTGGTGGTCGTAACAACACCGGTAAGATGACAGCTCGCTACATTGGTGGTGGTCACAAGAAGAGGTTCCGTTTCATCGACTTCAAGCGAGAGAAAGATGGTGTTCCAGCAGTAGTAAAGACAATTGAATACGACCCAAATCGTTCGGCTCGTATTGCTTTGTTGTTCTACGCTGATGGTGAGAAACGTTATATCATTGCTCCTAATGGATTGGAAGTAGGCAGCACTTTGATGTCAGGTAAGGATGCAGCGCCAGAGATTGGTAACTGCCTTCCTTTGTCTGTTATCCCTGTAGGTACCGTAATTCACAATATTGAGTTGCGTCCTGGTCAGGGTGCTTTGCTGGTTCGTTCTGCTGGTAATTTCGCTCAGTTGACTTCTCGTGAAGGTGACTACTGCGTTATTAAGTTGCCTTCAGGTGAAACTCGCAAGATCCTTTCAGCATGTAAGGCTACAATTGGTAGCGTAGGTAACTCAGATCATGCATTGGAAAGTTCAGGTAAGGCTGGACGTTCACGCTGGTTGGGTCGTCGTCCTCACAACCGTGGTGTTGTTATGAACCCACATGATCACCCAATGGGTGGTGGTGAAGGTCGTCAGTCTGGTGGTCACCCACGTTCACGTAAGGGCTTGTACGCTAAGGGTCTTAAGACTCGTACTCCTAAGAAGGCTTCTAATAAGTATATCATCGAAAGATGTAACAAGTAATCAAGTTAATTGAGTAAATTATGAGTAGATCATTAAAGAAAGGTCCATACATTAACGTAAGCCTTGAGAAGAAAGTCCTCGCTATGAATGAGAGCGGAAAGAAGACTGTTGTAAAGACTTGGGCTAGAGCCTCAATGATTTCTCCAGACTTCGTTGGACATACCGTTGCTGTACACAATGGTAATAAATTTATCCCTGTTTATGTTACTGAGAACATGGTAGGACACAAGTTGGGCGAATTTGCACCAACCCGTACTTTCCGTGGCCATGCAGGTAACAAGAAAAAGTAAGCAGGTTTCTTAATCAGAAATAAATAATAAGAATAATGGGAGCAAGAAAAAGAATAGCGGCCGAAAAGATGAAAGAGGCCCGCAAGACTCAGTACTTCGCAAAACTGCAGAATGTGCCTACTTCTCCACGTAAGAGTCGTCTGGTTGCAGATATGATCCGTGGCGTTGAGGTAAATCGCGCTCTGGGTATGCTGAAGTTTTCTTCAAAGGCTGCTTCAGTACGTTTGGAGAAACTGTTGCGCTCTGCAATTGCTAACTGGGAACAGAAGAACGATCGTAAGGCTGAGGCTGGCGAATTGTTCGTTACAAAAATCTTTGTGGATGGTGGTGCTACAATGAAGCGTATGAGACCAGCTCCACAGGGTCGTGGATACAGAATCCGCAAGCGTTCAAATCATGTGACTTTGTTCGTCGATACTAAAACTAATGAAAAGTAATTAATCATGGGACAGAAAGTTAATCCAATTAGCAATAGATTAGGTATCGTTAGAGGTTGGGATTCCAACTGGTATGGCGGCAAGAATTTTGGTGACAATCTTTTGGAAGATAGCAAGATTCGTAAGTATTTGTCAGCTCGTTTGGCAAAGGCTAGCGTTTCAAAGATTGTTATCGAGCGTACTTTGAAGTTGGTTACTATTACCATTTGTACTGCTCGTCCTGGTACTATCATCGGTAAGGCTGGTCAGGAAGTTGATAAGTTGAAAGAGGAGTTGAAGAAGGTTACCGATAAGGAAATCCAGATTAATATCTTCGAGGTTAAGAAACCAGAATTGGACGCAACAATTGTAGCTAACAGCATCGCACGTCAGGTAGAGGGTAAGGTTGCTTACCGTCGCGCTATCAAGATGGCTATCGCTAATACTATGCGTGCTGGTGCAGAAGGTATAAAGGTTCAGATTTGTGGTCGTTTGAACGGTGCAGAAATGGCTCGTTCAGAGATGTTAAAGGAAGGTAGAACTCCATTGCACACTCTTCGTGCTGACATTGACTATTGCAACACAGAAGCGTTAACTAAGGTTGGTTTGCTGGGTATCAAGGTGTGGATTTGCCGTGGTGAGGTTTATGGTAAGAAGGATTTGGCACCAAACTTTACTCAGTCAAAGGACAATAACCGTGGCAATGGTGGCAATAAGGGAAGAAACTTCCGCAACAAGAAAAACAACAATCGTTGAAAATTAATTAGAGCTAGAAATTATGTTACAGCCTAAAAGAACAAAATTTAGAAGACAGCAAAAGTGCCCTGTAAAAGGTAATGCACAGCGCGGAAATCAGCTAGCCTTTGGTTCTTTCGGTATCAAGTCACTTCAGACAAAGTGGATTACCGGCCGACAGATTGAGGCAGCCCGTATTGCTGTTACTCGTTATATGCAGCGTCAGGGTCAGTTGTGGATCCGCATCTTCCCTGATAAACCAATTACAAAGAAGCCTGCCGATGTCCGAATGGGTAAAGGTAAGGGTGCTCCAGAGGGATTCGTATTCCCTATCACTCCAGGACGTATCATCATCGAAATTGAAGGTGTTCCATTCGATGTTGCTAAAGAAGCATTGCGTCTGGGTGCCCAGAAACTTCCTGTGACTACTAAGTTTATTGTAAGACGTGACTACGATCAAAACGCTTAATTATGAAACAGTCAGAGATTAAATCATTAGCAACTGCAGAATTGGCAGAAAGAGTTGAGGCAGAGGTTGCTAACTACAACCAAATGAAGTTGAATCATGCCGTTTCTCCATTGGAGAATTCTGCTCAGATTAAGCAATTGAGACGTACTATCGCTCGTTTGAAGACCGAGTTGCGTCAAAGAGAACTTTCTAAATAATTGTGTTTACAATGGAAAGAAATTTAAGAAAAGAGCGTCAGGGTGTAGTTGTTAGCAATAAGATGGACAAGTCTATTGTAGTTGCTGCACAGTTCAAGGAGAAGCACCCAATCTATGGTAAGTTTGTCAGCAAGACAAAGAAGTACCATGCTCATGACGAAGAGAATACCTGTAACGTAGGTGATACCGTACGTATTATGGAAACTCGTCCTCTGAGTAAAACTAAGAGATGGAGATTAGTAGAAATCATCGAAAGAGCTAAGTAAAAATGATACAGACAGAATCAAGACTTACAGTTTGTGACAACAGCGGCGCAAAGGAGTGCTTGTGTATCCGTGTTTTGGGTGGTACACGTCGTCGTTATGCTTCTGTTGGTGATGTGATTGTCGTTACTGTGAAGAGCGTCATCCCATCAAGTGATATGAAAAAGGGTACAGTATCTAAGGCTCTTATTGTTCGCACCAAGAAGGAGATTCGTCGTACTGACGGTTCTTACATTCGTTTTGACGACAATGCTTGTGTACTGTTGAACAATGCAGGTGAACTGCGTGGTAGCCGTATCTTCGGTCCTGTTGCACGTGAACTGCGTGCTACTAACATGAAGGTAGTTTCTTTGGCTCCTGAAGTACTTTAATCAAATTAAAGCGAAAAACTAATGAGCAAGTTACATATTAAGAAAGGCGATACAGTTTATGTTAACGCTGGTAAGAGCAAGGGTCAGACCGGTAAGGTTCTGGAAGTTCTTGTAAAGGAGCAGCGCGCTATCGTCGAAGGTGTAAATAAGGTGACTAAGAGCCAGAAGCCAAGCGCACAGCACCCACAGGGTGGTCGCATTGAGATGGAGGCTCCTATCCATATTTCAAACCTGAATCCTGTTGATCCAAAATCAGGAAAGCCAACTCGTGTTGGTAGAAAGTTGAATGCAGAAGGTGTTCGAGTTCGTTACGCTAAAAAATCTGGAGAGGAGATTTAATTATGAGTAATACTGCAAGCTTAAAGAAAGAATATGCTGAGCGTATTGCTCCAGCATTGAAGAGTCAGTTCAACTACTCTTCTACAATGCAGATCCCAGTTTTGAAGAAGATTGTTATCAACGAGGGTCTGGGTATGGCAACTGCCGACAAGAAGATTATCGATGTTGCTATCGAGGAGTTGACCGCTATTACTGGTCAGAAGGCTGTAGCCACTATCTCTAAGAAGGATATTGCAAACTTCAAGTTGCGTAAGAAGATGCCAGTAGGTGTAATGGTTACTCTTCGTCGTGAGAGAATGTACGAATTCCTGGAAAGATTGGTACGCGTTGCTT
>JAGHTY010000034.1 GCA_018065125.1 Candidatus Minthousia equi | reverse complement strand
TATTTATTAGTATCAATTGTTCCATGAGCCTTACTAGTATATACAATTCTTTGATATAAAAACTGTTTATAACTATAGTATTTTATCAAAACATGCCTGATTATGGAAGAAAAGCAGTACCTTTACAAAAACAAAAAGAATGTATATAAGATTTTAGATTATTGTTTATGAAGAAACTATTCTTTACGCTATTTTTTTCGATTCTTTCTGTGGTAAGCACTCATGCACAAGAATGGATGGATGCCTGGACCGACCAGCACTGGACAAACGGATGGCAGATGATGTCGTCGCTGCATATCAACAAATCGCAGGTAGTGCTAAACTGCACCTATGCCATAGGAGAAGAATATTACTATCTCTTCGAGGTAAAAGACCTTGGCAACGGAAACTATGACATGAAAAGCATTTCCCCTTCACAAATAACCACTCCCAAGCAGAAGATCAATCCAGAAGTGAGGAATGTGATAGACAGAGAAGAATATACCGACCCAGAGGGGATGATTTGGAAACGTCGTAAAATTGGCGGTCAGGACGTCCTCGTGAGATACTACCCTAACAATACCGTTAACACTGCTTTTCTAAGCACAGGACGCGAAGCCAGCGAGGTGATGAACGATGACCTGATGGAGATTATCTGCGGGAAATACACCACAGCAAAAGGTGTGAAGTTTGAATTTAAGAACGATGGCACATGTATCTTCAATGGCAAGGTCACTAGCTACTCTATGGCAAACCAGGGTGAATACGGCAGTCCTTCGCTGCATATCAGGGTTAATGACGAACTTTACGAAGTAGAACCAACCCCCGAAGGCATGACCATCTACCCTACCTCGATTCCTGCAGGTTCAACAGAAACAGTGACAGGTAACAAACCCTACGCACAGCTCATTGCAAGCAAGGATGCCCCACGATGGGAGTTCCTCTCTTGGAGAATCTGCTGTGATGGTGCTTTTGGCTTGTTGAACAAGAAACTTCTACAACTGATGCGTAACGAGATTTTTGCCACAAAGGGTTACAAATTCTCTGATGCCAAACTGCGAAGCTACTTCGGAAGTTGCAAATGGTACAAGCCTGCAAAAGACAACAATGCCGTTAAGCTTAACGACATAGAGCTGTTTCATGTATCACTTTTGAAGGAACATGAAATGTAAAGGTTTAAAAGGTTAAAGGGTTAAAAAGACTACAGACTACAGACAACGGACTTGTTGACTCGTTGACTCGTTGACTCGTTGACTTTACGTGGAACATCATAGTTTCGGTGTTTTTTACAATAAGTATTAATTCTGTTTGCGCACACTGAAATTGTGAAGAAAAAAACTTCGGTATTTTTCCCTGAAAATATTTGTTCTCTTCGGAAATAGTTGCTAAAATTGTAACAGAAACTATATACACATTTAATACTTTTATAAAAATGATTAACCAACCTAAAGTAAAATTGGGTATCGTAGGCGTTAGCCGCGACTGTTTCCCAATTACCCTTACACAGGCTCGTCTGGCTGCTGTTATGGCAGAGGTTAAGGCAGCAGGTCTTCCAGAAGTGTATGATTGTCCTGTTACAATCGAGAACGACGTAGATACCTATAAGGCTCTTGACTGGGCTAAGGAGAATGGCATCAACGCAGTATGTATGTTCCTTGGTAACTTCGGTCCTGAAGGCCCTACCACATTGTTCTGCCAGAAGTTTGGTGGTCCTTGCATGGTATTGGCTGCTAAGGAAGAGGGCAAGGCAAACTTGGCTTCTGACCGTGGTGACGCTCTTTGCGGTGTGCTTAACTTCTCTTACAGCGTAGGTTTGCGCCGTTTGAAGGTTTATATCCCAGAGTATCCTAACGTAACTCCTCAGGAGGCAGTTAAGGAATTGGCAGACTTCCGTAACATCGCTCGCGTTGTTATCGGTGTTCGTAACCTGAAGGTTATCGGCTTCGGTCCACGTCCTTGGGACTTCCTTGCTTGTAACGCACCTATCCAGCCAATGTACGATCTTGGTATCGAGGTTCAGGAGAACTCTGAGCTCGACCTTAAGAAGGCATTCGACGAAACTGCTTGCAAGACCGCAGAGATTGCTGCTGTTGCTAAGGATATGGAGGCAGAACTGGGTCCACAGCGTAACACTTACCCAGAAATCATCAATAAGATGGCTCAGCTTGAGGTAACTCTTATGGACTGGTACGAAAACCAGAAGGGTGCTTCTAAGTATGCTGTATTTGCTAACAAGTGCTGGCCAGCATGGCAGCCAATCTTTGAGTTCGAGCCTTGCTACGTTAACTCACGTCTTACCGGTCGTGG
>JAGHTY010000133.1 GCA_018065125.1 Candidatus Minthousia equi | reverse complement strand
GTCTTCCTCCTCCTCGTTTCAAGTTTCCCCGTGGTTCGCGTTGCAGCATCTATAACCTGCCTGTGTTGAAGATGTTGAAGCCAGGTGAGGAACTCTGGATTACAGAGGGATGCTCGGATTGCTGGGCCATGCTCTCGGCAGGTCATAAGGCAATTGCCATACCAAGTGCCACGTTGCTATCGCCCCGGGACAAGGAGGTACTCTCAACTCTCAGCACTCAACTCTCAACTGAGTTCCACATGTACCCCGACAAGGATGCCCCAGGCGAACGGCTTTTCCTTCAACTAAAAGAGATTCTTCCTGGCCTCCAGCATCATCAGCTGCCCATGGGCTGCAAGGACTTCTCTGATTATTACGTTCAACTAAAATCACAACATTCATGAATATCATCTGTCCTTTATATCTCGATTTAATCACCCGAATTGCTCGCCGCTACACGCTCCCATCTCTGTGTGCCATCACCCGCGATGATTTGGTACAAGAAGGCTGCTTAGGGTATCTGGAAGCGCAAATCAAACACCCCAAGGCCGATGAGAAAAAACTGCTGAACTCTGCCCGCAAGGCCATGCAAGGCGCCATGGCTCGCTACATCAGCCCCGTTGCCCACACCCTTGATACAGAGCTGTATACCGATGACAACGGCAATAACATCGCCCGTGCCGACAGAGAGGCTATCCTCGACTCCACCCTAGCCTTTATCACCACCCTCGACACCCAACTGGCAGCCGGCACCATCACGCCCGCCAACTACCGCAAGAAAAAGCAACGTTTTTTGCACAAACTGCGCCGCCAGCTGTCACAAAACTGCGATTCTGCGGTATAGTATAATAGAGGGCCTTGCTTATGCCCCATGACGGTCTTAAGTTATGACAACGGCCGATCATAAGTTATGACCAAGCAAAGGCGTAAGAAACAAGTCAACGAGTCAACAAGTCAACGAGTCAACAAGTCAACGAGTGGAGTCGCAGAGTTGTGGCTGGAAGGCTATACTCACAACTCATTACCCACAACTCATCCCCCTTAAGGGGGAACGAGGGGGTCCTTAAACTTTTAACCTTTTAAACCTTTAAACTTTTAAACTTTAAAAAAATGATCAACTATTCTATTGTAATGCGATCTGTGAACAGCAATCTGTTCGAGATCAATCAGGCTAAGGCTCGCATCAAGCAGGCCGAGAAAGACAAGGTGGCCCCAGCACAGGACGACATCAACCTGGTGGCTACCGAGAAGCAGAACGCATATGCCATTGCGCAGTACACCGACGTGATGACCATCGAAAAGTTTGCTCGCCACATTGCTACCCACGGATGCGTGTACAGCCGTGCCGATATCAGCGCCATCCTCTATCTGGCCGTGGACTGCATGCGCGAGCAGCTGCTTGAGGGCAAGAAAATCCGCCTTGGCGACCTGGGCGACTTCTCCGTTTCGCTCACCTCGAAGGGTGCCGAGACTGCCGACAAGTTCAGCGCGCAGAACATCACCGGCGTGAACGTGAACTGGGAATGCGGAAGCGAGTTCAAGAACCTCATTGCAGATGCCGAGTTTAACCTGGTGGCCAGCCGAAAGGCACAGGAGGCTGTTCTGAAGGCTATCAAGGCTGGGGAGACTACAGTTGATATCTCAACCGTTGGGCAACAGACTGGCCCTTCGGGCGACAATGTGCCTGGCGGCACGACTACAGACAACGGACAACAGACAACTGACAACGGTCAGCAGACTGGCGGCAATGGTGGTCAGACCGTAAATCCAGGAACTGGTGGTTCAGGAGATGAGGACGGCTTAATTTAATTTCTCTTCACGAATTAGCGAATTAAAGAATTTTGCCATCCGGATTAAAAGCGCTAAAGCAAATTATAAATCTCTAATTCGTTTAATTCGTGATTAAAAAAATCCGCGAGTATGAAAAAGGAAACTATTAAATGGATTGTGCAACTCATCATCAGCATTGCAAGTGCTGTGGCTACTGCTTTTGGAGTATCAAGTTGCATCAGTTAACTTTCTTTTCTTTCGTGCAAACGAAAGAAAAAGAAACAAAAGAAAGGTTGCCCGCTGCGTCTCCAGAAGCTAAAAAGTACTTTCAATTGCTAAGTCGCAAAAACTCGTGCTTCGCACTCAAACAGTTTGCGCCTCTTCACGCACTTTCAAGCACTTTTCTTCACGCTTCTTCCGCCAAGGCGGGAGGATTTATGATTAGAGATTAAATGATTAACGATTAGTGATTAAACTCTTTCAACCCTTTAAACTTTTAACCTTTTAAACTGGAGCGAAGCGACTCTGAAGGCCTGCCTCACTGGAAGGACGTGAAGAAATTTGAAGGATGGGCGTTAAGATGAGCGGACTGTTTGAGTGCGAAGCACGAGTTTCTGCGAATTAGCCCATACGAACAAATTTTAGTCCTGGAAGTGCAGCAGGTGAACTTTCTTTTTGTTTCTTTGTCTTTCCTTCATGGGAAAGAAAAAGAAAGGAAAGGTTTCAAGACAAAGAAAATGAATGCCCGTGCGGCAGCACAAAACAAAAAGAAATAATATGAAAATAACACAACACTTTAAACTAGAAGAATTCGCAAAAAGCGAAACCGCAAAACGATTAGGCATCGACAACAGCGTTCCTAAGGAATTGATACCTAATATCAAAGCTCTGTGCGAAAACGTTCTAGAGCCATTAAGAGCAGAGATTAATAAGTCAACGAGTCAACGAGTGGAGACGCAGAGACGCAGAACTGTCAGTTGACTGTAGTCCGTTGTCTGTTGTCAATCGCGTCAGCGAAACACCCGTGGTGTTAAGCAGCGGCTACAGATGCCCACAACTTAACGCAGCCGTAGGAGGTGCAAAGAGCAGTCAGCACATGAAGGGAGAAGCAGCCGACATTCACATCCCCTCGGTAGAGGTGGGCAGGAAGTGGTTTGAAATACTCAAGACCCTTCCGCACGATCAGCTGATATGGGAGCGCAATTCGCCCACAAGCAACCACTACTGGATTCATGTGAGCTGCCGCGCCGACCTGAGCAAGAACCGCGGCCAATGCATCCCCCTGCTAAACAAGTATAGTGCCTAACCTACCTTACTAAATTACAAAAGAAAAATGAATATAAACTAAGGTATATATAAGAAATTTGTTTATTTTTGCATCTAATAACTAAAGATGAAAAAATACAAGGACCTATGTCAAAAGTAAAGATTTCAACCACACTTGGCGACATCGTTGTTCGCCTTTATGATGAAACACCACTTCATCGTGACAACTTCGTGAAGCTGGTAAAGGAGAAGTTTTATGACGGAACTTTGTTCCACCGAGTAATAAAGGACTTTATGATTCAGGGCGGCGACCCCGACTCGAAAGGTGCGCCTGCAGGCAAGCAGCTGGGCATGGGTGGCCCTGGCTATACCATTCCGGCAGAGATTAACCCTAACCTGATTCACAAGCGTGGCGCGCTGGCAGCAGCACGACAGGGCGACGAGGTAAACCCCGAGCGCCGCAGCAGCGGAAGCCAGTTCTACATAGTTTGGGGACAGCAGTACAAGGAAGGACAGATGAAGCAGCTGGCCAAGCAGATGGAGATGCAGCAGTTGCAAACTGCATTCAACCAACTAGTAACCGAGAACCGTGCCGAGATTATGCAACTGCGCCGTAACCGCGACCAGGCAGGATTGCAGGAAATGCAAGAACGCCTTGTGGCACAGGCACAGGCAAAGGTGAAGGCAGATGGCGCGCAGGGTCTCACAGCACAGCAGCAGGAGACATATACCACCATTGGCGGAACGCCTCATCTGGATAACCAATACACCGTATTTGGCGAAGTAGAAGAAGGCATGGATGTAGTTGAGAAGATTCAGACAACTGCCACAAAACCTGGCGACCGCCCCGTGCAGGACATTAGCATGACTATGGAAATAATTAATGAATAATGATAAGGAAAATAAGAAATCCATGGACAGGTCTGCAAGGTTACAACTGCATTGGCTGTTCGCCCACTAATCCCTTAGGGTTTCATCTGTGTTTTTACGAGGAAGGCGACTATGTGCTAACTACCTGGCACCCTACCCCCGACCATCAAGGATGGATCAACACGCTGCATGGTGGCGTGCAAAGTCTGCTTATCGATGAAGTGGCAGGATGGGTAGTTACCCGAAAAATGCAAACCACAGGTGTTACCTCGAAGATGGAAGTGAAATACCTAAAGCCTGTACCTACAACCGAAGGTCCTATCACCATTCGTGCAAAAGTAGCAAAGCAGATGAGAAACATCGTCTTTATAGATGCCCAGCTGCTGAATGCCCAAAATGAGGTTTGCACAGAGGCCTCATTGGTGTATTTCTGCGCATCGAAGGAGAAGGCCTTTGAACAAACCGGATTTACTGTTTGCGAGCTTGAAGAGGAATAAATCAAATGGACTAACTTCCCATTTGTATCAAATGATTTCCCGTTTGTATTATACGCTAATATTTCTTACGCTGATGCTTGCCAGATTTTCTGATTAAGCCCTTCACTAGTGCTACAGCGGTAGCCCCCTAGTGAAGGTTTTTTTGTGTAATTATGTGGGGATTGGAAAAAAATATCTATCTTTGTAAAAGTTTAAGGGTTATGAGTTGTGAGTTGTGAGTTTAAAGACAACGGACAACAGACTACAGACTACAGACTTGTTGACTCGTTGACCCGTTGACTCGTTGACTAATAAAATAAACAATATGAAAAAACTACTAACAGCAGTCCTTGCATTAGGCATGTGTGCTGGCGCAGGGGCACAAGGCACTTCGGCAGGATATCCTATTACCCCTGTTCCGTTTACACAAGTAAAAGTGAACGACAGTTTCTGGAGCCCAAGGCTTCAGGCCAGTCGTGAGGTAACCATTCCGCTGGCATTCAGCAAATGCGAGGAAACCGACCGCTACACCAATTTTATTCAGGCGTGCGAGCACATGCATAATCCTGCGGTGGAGTTTCCTGACCAGCATTGGACATTTACCTTCGACGATACCGATCCATACAAAACCATTGAAGGTGCCAGCTACCTGCTGCAGACTTTCCCTGATGCCATGTACAAAGGTCGCCGACTGGATGCCTATGTAGATAGTGTCATTGCTATTATTGCCAGCGGTCAGGAACCTGATGGATACCTTTACACAGCACGTACCAAGGCTCCTTCTAAACCACACGAATGGGCTGGTCCAGAAAGATGGTCGAAGGTAGAGGCGCTAAGTCATGAATTCTATAATCTGGGACATATGCTCGAATCGGCAGTTGCACACTATCAGGCAACTGGCAAGCGTAACTTCCTGGATGTGGCCATTAAGTATGCCGACTGCGTATGCCGCGAAATTGGTCCTAACCCAGGTCAGGTGGTTCGTGTTCCTGGTCATCAGATTGCAGAAATGGGACTTTGCAAGTTGTATCTGGTAACGGGCAACAAAAAGTACCTGGATCAGGCAAAATTCTTCCTTGACATGCGTGGAAAGACAGAAATTCATGATCCTTACACCCAGAGTCACATTCCTGTACTGGAGCAGAACGAGGCAATAGGACATGCTGTTAGAGCAGGTTATATGTATAGTGGTATTGCCGACGTGGCAGCACTTACCAAGGATACCGCCTACATCAATACCATCGACCGTATCTGGGAGAACATCACCAGCAAGAAGTACTACATTACCGGTGGTGTAGGTGCACGCCATCAGGGCGAGGCCTATGGCGACAACTACGAGCTGCCCAATGCTACAGCATATTGCGAAACTTGTGCGCAGATTGCACATGTTTACCTGAATCATAGATTATTCTTGCTTCATGGCGAATCAAAATACTATGATGTGGTAGAACGCACGCTGTATAATGCCCTTATCTCGGGTGTGTCATTACAGGGCAACTCTTTCTTCTACCCTAACCCTCTGAGCACAAGCACAGGCATGAACTATGCCCGCCAGGCATGGTTTGGATGCGCATGCTGCCCATCAAACATCAGTCGTTTCATCCCTTCGCTGCCAGGCTATGTATATGCTGTAAAGGATAACAATGTATTTGTAAACCTGTTCATGGGTAACACCTCTACCCTGAAAGTAAACGGAAAGGACATCACCCTGCAGCAGGAAACCCGCTATCCATACAATGGCGACATTGTGGTTAAACTGGCCAAGGGTGCCGGCAACTTTGCGCTGAACATTCGAATTCCGGGATGGGTGCGCAACCAGGTGGTGCCTAGCGACCTCTACACCTATGCCGACAATCAGCAGCTGGGCTATACCCTTAGCGTTAACGGACAGGAAATCAATGCTGCCGAATTGCACAATGGCTATGCTGTAATAGACCGTAAATGGAAGAAAGGCGACGAAGTACGCATTCATTTTGACATGAAGCCTCGCTTGGTACAGGCACACCAGAATGTGGTTGACGACCGTGGCTGCCTATCGGTAGAATGTGGTCCGCTGGTATATTGTGCAGAATGGCCCGACAACAGCGCCGACATTCACAACTACTTGCTGAATCCAAAGGCAAGTCTGGTTACCAAGCCTAACTACAACCTGAAACTCGAAGATGGCACCACACACGATGTAACCGCCATTACAACCCAGGCACAGGTACTGAGCTATGCTACCGATGGCAAGTTGAAAGCAGAAGACCAGCAGCTTACCCTTATCCCTTACTACGCATGGGATCATCGTGGCACAAAGGGTGCCATGACCGTATGGTTACCTGCCGACATTAGTGCTGCACATGCCAACAAGATAGTATATGATAATCCTGAAGGAAACGGATTTTTTGGACGATAAAAAGGATAAATACAGCAAAGGGGTATCGATGATACTCCTTTGCTACAAAAAAAGCCCGAAAAGTTTTGGGGAAATAAAAAAAAGTACTACCTTTGCATCCGCAATCAGAGATGATTCAAATATAAATATTGGTGCGTTAGTTCAGCTGGTTAGAATACATGCCTGTCACGCATGGGGTCACGGGTTCGAGTCCCGTACGCACCGCTCTCCTAAGAT
>JAGHTY010000113.1 GCA_018065125.1 Candidatus Minthousia equi | reverse complement strand
CTACATTTTACCATATAGTACATTCTGAGGTAGCATTTTTCACTATTTCCCGATGCAAAAATGCTTGAAAATATTTCCAAGTACCTCGTTGTCACTAAATTGCTGTCCTGTGATGATGCCAATGTCGTAAAGAACAGAACGTAGGTCGAGCGAAACAAGGTCGCCACTAAGTTGCATTTCAAGACCTTCCTTTACACGTTTCATGTTTTCAAGGGCAGATTTTAACGCTTCGTAATGGCGAAGGTTACTTACCAGCTGGCTTTCTCCACTTATCTTGTTACCAATCAGGGTGGCAAGATGGTTCTCTAATTCCTGTATTCCGATGCCCTGCTTGGCTGATATGTTCATGAATTGAGAGTTATGAGATATGTCGCATTTGTTTTGAACATGAATAAGGTGTTTTTCCTTGCAGCGTTGTTTAATCTTTTCAATCTCTTCGGTAGTCAGGGAACAATCGGGAGCGGTAACCAAAAGCACTATGTCGGCACGGTCAATCATCTGGAAACTGCGCTCAATACCCATTGCCTCGATTTGGTCGGTAGTTTCACGGATGCCTGCGGTATCTATGAACCTGAACTGTATGCCATTGATGGTAATGACATCCTCGATGGTATCACGTGTGGTGCCATGCACATTGCTCACAATGGCGCGTTCTTCATGCAGAAGCGCATTTAGCAAGGTGCTTTTTCCTGCATTCGTAGGACCGATAATTGCTACGGGAACACCATTCTTGATGGCATTACCGGTATGGTAACTGTTAACAAGTGTAGTTATGTGCAGGATAATCTTGTCGGCCAGGGCATTAAGTTCCGTACGGTCGGCAAACTCCAGTTCTTCGTGATCGCCAAAGTCGAGTTCCAACTCCAGGAGTGAGGTGATATGCAGCAACTGGTTGCGTAGGCCCTTTAGTTCCTTGCTGAATCCTCCACGCATCTGACTCATGGCAATCTTATGGCTGGCAGCACTATTGCTGGCAATGACGTCTGCCACAGCTTCGGCCTGACTTAAATCCATCTTTCCGTTCATGAAGGCCCTTTGGGTGTATTCGCCAGGACGCGCCATGCGGCAACCATTTTGCATGAGCAATTGAATTACCTTGTTCAAGATATAGGATGAGCCATGACAAGATATTTCAGCACTATCTTCACCTGTAAAGCTATGAGGATTGCGGAAGATGGTAACCAAAACTTCATCCACGATGTTATCTCCATCGATAATCTTTCCGAAAACGGCTTCGTGATTCTTACGTTCACACAATGGCGTTTTCCCTAGGGGGAAAAATATTTTTTCCAGGCAAGAAAATGTACTGTTGCCTGAAATGCGGATAATGCCTAATGCCCCACCTGGAGCGGTGGCAATGGCACAAATGGTATCTTGTGAAATGTTCTCCATAAATTGTATTGCAAAAATACAAAAAAATGCATGAAATAAAGCGGGAAATGCCTAAGTTTTTGTACTTTTGCCAAAACAACAGATTTTTTTGATTATGAAGAAACTGATTATACTGACACTTTTGTGCTGCCTGCCAGCTGTTACATTTGCACAGAAAAAGAGATCGTCGGCAGCAGCCGACCCTCAGGCGTTGATTTCACAAGCACAGAAGGCCATTCAGGAATATAGGTTTGACGATGCCCTAGAATCATTGACAAAGGCAAAAACGCAGTTAGAACGCAAAAAGCAGAGTACCAACGAGGTGGCATCTCTTATTGCCAAGGCAGAAAAGGGTGAACGTGCCCTTCGAGGAACCGACCAGCTGATGGTGATAGATAGTTTTGTGGTAGATAAGAGCGATTTTCTAAAGGCCTACAAGATTAGTGAGGAAACAGGTAAACTGGATTCTTATGCGCACTTCTTCCAGAAGAGTGGGAGTGGAACCTTGTATCAGAATGAATTGGGAAATCGCGTCTATTTCGGTAAGGAAACAGGTGATTCGCAGAAGAAAATCTATACTGCCGACTTGCTGTCGGATGCTACC
>JAGHTY010000176.1 GCA_018065125.1 Candidatus Minthousia equi | reverse complement strand
ATATTAAAGCGCTTATAAATACTCCATCTGGCACATTCAATGATTTGAAAGATAAAAATGACAAGCTTGCTAAAGAAAACCGCAGGCTTGAGAAATGTCTTTTTTCAGCAGAAGACAAGATTAAGGAACTAGAAAACATAATAAGAGAACTTAAACGAGTTAATGCAGAACTAGAAAATTTAAATAAGACACCCACCTATGTAACTAAGCAACAAAATACAGAGGTTATAGGTTCTGCAAATTCTTCAAAACAACAAAATCAAGAAGTAGAAGACAAGAAAGAACAAATAAAGCAAGAGCAGACTGCAAAAGAAACACTTACAGTTTCTACAGATACTGCATCTTCTGAGGGGTCAATTACTCCGAAGGAAGAAACTTCTGTTGTTCCTGCTCCAGAAGTTATCATGTATGCTTCGTTTCCTCGTTCTGCTGGAAATCGTGTCTATTTTTCTGATTTGAAAGAAAATAAAGATGATGACTCGTTTTTTGAGTTGAAGATTTCAAGTGCTAATGGCAGAGCGACTTTCAGACCATTGGAATTTATGAAAATTAGAAATTTTGATTCTGCGATGGCAGTAATGGTTACTGATGGAGTAAAGCCAAATGTAGCAGCAGTAGTACTTGGTATTGAACCAGGAGAAGCTCATGTTGAAGAAAAAGATTACTTTATTGATAAACTTGCAACAATAAAATTAGCATAATATGGAATTAACGTTTGCTATGATTGCCTCTATTGCAGTTGTAATAGTGGTGGTGGTTTTTCAAATTTCAAAATTTATTCAAAATCGAAAAAGAATAGAGCTGTTCAGCGAGATTTTTGTTGGAAAAGAATACGATTTGCTCAAGGATGATGAAGATTTAGTAGTAGGAATCACAGGAAGAGGAAATAAAATCTTTGGTGATATAAAGGACGCTATCAACGGTTATTTAGGAGGTACACAAGGTACGGAAGTAGATTTTCAACTTTTGAAGGACTCTGTTGACCGTCATTGTGACATGATTGAAGACGAAATTAACTCACAGATGCCATTGCCTCTGTACTTCGGTCTTGCAGGTACAATGATAGGTGCAATCATTGGTTTGTTCGCTTTGGTCTTTGGAGGTTCGATCTTGGAGCTGATGGCAGGAACATCTGGTACTGTTGAAATTGGCGCTGCAAGCAACATTAATGACTTGCTTTGGGGTGTTGCCATTGCAATGGTTGCTAGTGCAATTGGTATTGTACTTACATCTTGGAATACCATTTATTTCAAAAACAAAAAACTTCTAGAAGAAACAGGAAAAAATAAGTTTCTTGCATGGATGCAGTCAAAGGTCTTACCTGCTGTTCCTTCGAATGTTTCTCAACAGATGAAGGCACTTGTAAGGCAATTGTCAACATTTAATCGTAATTTCAAATCTAATACCGATGCAATAAATTTGAGTCTCAGCCAGGCTAAAGATGTCTATCAATCACAAGCAAATGTTATAGAAAGATATAGTGCTATAGATTTAGAGGGAATGGCAAATGGTATCAGTATCATTATCGGTCGATTAAGAAACGGTACAGAAAGTTTGGATAGATTTACTCAATATATAAATTTAGTACATGAGTATTATGACGAAATGCAGGTATTTGCGGAGAGGCTAAATCAAGAAACTGAAAGAATAGGCATCTTACAGGATATTCAGAGGTTCTTCCAATCACACAAGGCTGTTATTGCAGAGGAAACTGCTGAGGCACACAAGAATATTCAGCAGTCTATCGAGGCTGTTCGGGATTCAACACAACAACAGGTTATTGAAACCTATGCCGCTCTTACGGAACAATCACAAAGACTTAGAAGTGCAGTTGATGAGAACAATGAGCAGTTCAGAACGCTCTGTCAGGATATGCGAAACAAATTCCAGGAGCAGATGGATGCAATGCCTACAGTTGCCGATAACTTGAAGAAATTAGAAGGGCTACCAAATAAACTTGAAAATGCAATATCATGCATAACGAAATCACAAGAGGATCTTGCTAAGAATTTCTTACAAGCAGCAAGTAAAATTGTGAATACAAAAGAAAAAGAATCGATACATGATGCGCCTATTTGTCAACCTGTATCAATTACACCTTCTTTTCAAATTCCTGCATTTATAAAATGGACGATTGTTGTCGGTATAACGGTTATAGCTTTAGCAACAATAGGTAACACTGCTTATAATATATTTGGAAAGAGTACTGATACTGTTTTGCCAGTTGAGCAAATAGAAGAAAATGGAACTTCGTCGCCTATAGTTCCTACAGAAAATAATGACACCATTAACGCGTAGGATCCATAATTGTTAAGTTTGATATGAAGAAAGGAAAAGAGTCCTTTTTTTGGACTAATTATTCAGACTTGATGACAAGCCTTTTTATCATTATGTTGGTGCTATTTGTTCTTGTAATAGTGCTTCTTCATAAACGAATGGAGACAACTATATTGGAAAAAGAACATATAGAAAAAATACTTGAGGATATAAAAAAGGTTGAAGCGTCAACTAGAGATTTGGAAGGAAAATATTTTTCATATAATAAAGACTATGAAAAATTTATTTTGAATATTGATTGTCAGTTTCCTGTTCGTCAATATGACATCAATCTTCTTGATGAAGAAACTAGGAAAAAATTAATGGATGCAGGACAACAGGTTAAAACGTTTTTGGAAAAACATTCTAAGAATCAATATTTGGTTATCGTTGAAGGTCAAGCTTCTGCTAATTCGGAGACATGGACAGAATACAATTACAATCTTTCTTTTCAACGTGCTCTCAGTCTTATTAAGTTTTGGGCAACTAATCCAAATGTGAAATTTTCGGAAAAAAACTGTGAACTTCAAATAGCTGGCAGTGGTGATGGAAGGCTAAGTGCAAAAACTATGCGTGATTCGGTTAATGAAAAGAATCAAAGGTTTCTAATCTACATTATTCCCAAAAACATAATAAAAAAGGATGATATAAACTAATGAGACCTGTTCGTTCATTATATATTTTATTGCTAGTTCTATTAACAAGTTCATGTGGACGAGAAAACTCTGTATTGGCAGAATATAGAAGTTTAGCAAAAGATTTAAAAACAAAGTCTTTGGATTGTTCAGAAGAAGAGTGGGACATAATACTCTCAAGATACAGAAGAATAGAAAAAAGAATAGAGCAACGTCAACTTTCTGCAAAAGAGAAAAAAGAACTTTATAAATTGCGTGCACAATGTGTAAATTTATTAAATAACTTAGTACACTCAAAAATAGAACAGATTGGAGTTGAAGATAAAAATCAAATATCAAATGAGTCAGTTTATGCAAAATCAAGAGAAAAGATATCCCCGGAATCTGTAGAAGTTCAACAAATAGAATTTCATAATGGAAATGAGTTTTTTGGGGATTTATTACCTCGAAAAAAGAAAAGAGACACGCTTGTAAAAAGGAGTTCATATACTCTTTCTTACAACAGCACAACAAAAGCTGCAAACTGGGTTGCATGGCATTTGACAGAGGAACACACTGATGGCCCATTCAAGAGAAAGGGTATATCGTATATGGAAGATGAAGATATTGATGGTCCGAAACTAGAAGACTGGAGGGATATATCTGATTATGATCATGGACATTTGTGCCCGGCAGGAGATAATAAATGGGATCGTAAAGCCATGACTGAAACGTTTTATTTGTCGAATATGTGTGTTCAAAATAGTCGTTTGAATCAGGAAACATGGGAACGTTTGGAATCTACGTGCCGTGAGTGGGCAAGAAAATTTGGTGATATTTATATTGTCGCTGGTCCGATATTTAATTCGGGAAAAATAAGAAAGATAGGTGCTAATAAAAAACTTTGTGTTCCTGATGCGTTTTATAAGGTAGTGTTGTGTATGAATGGCACGCCAAAAGCCTTAGGTTTTATTTATAACAATGAAAATCCAGAGGAGCACCCATCTTTGGATAATCATGTGGTATCTGTAGATGAAGTAGAGCAAATAACAGGGATAGATTTTTTTTATGAATTGCCAGATAGCATAGAGATCAGCATAGAAAAAGAGTCGGACTTAAAAAAATGGAAAGTATACTAAGCTTATGAATGAATCAAGTTTAAAACAATTGAAAAGCGGAGGAGTTGGTTTTATAATGGGTATAGCGGCTACTTTAGGAGGGGGAGCTATATTGGGTGGAAACAATCAACAAGAGGTAGGAGGATCTACGATACAAATAGAGCAGAAAGTCGCAGAACAACCTTATCGCGGGTTAAGAAATGTACCAGATGGTGATGTGGTTGTTACAAAAACAGGTAAGTGTTATCATAGTGTTTTTGGATGCTCTTCGTTGAGAAGAGCAAAGTTGCCAATTCGTGTATACAGGGAAGATGCAATAGATGTGGGCTTAACGGCTTGTACAAAATGTCTCCCTTAATTTTGCTCATTCAAAATAAGTATTATCTTTGCAAAAACACCTTGAAACAAAGCGAATGAAAACCATTCTATTTCTATTCCTAATACTGTGTGGTGGCTTAACATCATGCATAAAATCAAAGCAAAGCGGAGTTGCTGCGATGAAAGAAAAATCGTTTGTGGAACTCCTAGACGAGATGGAGCGTATTTCTACCGACACGTTGAACCCCATTACCCACAATGAGTTGCAGAGCATGGAGCAATTTGTTGACACGCTGATGCTGTGGCGAAATACTTGTCATAATAAAGATTCAATACGCCTGGCCCAAATGCTTACTGGATATATAAGTGCAATGATTTTGGATAAGGGTATTGAACCTGCAGACGAACAACTGATGGCAACAATAGAGCAGAACATGGAGGAGTTGAACTACCGGTTTGATGAACTGGAGGAGAGAGACGGCACTCTTACGTTCGACCTGATGGCAAACTTTGCACGCCACGAAGAAGACGGCATACTGGGACGTGACTTGGAGATAATAATCGATATTGATAAGCAAACAGGCGTATGCCAGGGTATTTACCTGCTGCCTTCGATGCTGTTTGAAACAAGCAAGCTGCTGGCTG
This sequence comes from Candidatus Minthousia equi, assembly GCA_018065125.1. Classification (GTDB taxonomy): domain Bacteria; phylum Bacteroidota; class Bacteroidia; order Bacteroidales; family Bacteroidaceae; genus Minthousia; species Minthousia equi. Next base: position 21,785 of record JAGHTY010000176.1, on the reverse strand, counting down.
CCGAAATCAGTTTCTACATTGCGCAAGAGAAACAAGAGTACTCAATACAACCTGCTGATTTCATGGCGAACCGTGAAAATGGATGGATGCTTAGATGCGACGGGAAGCACTTTGAAAAACTACTTCACGCAAATCGCATGATTGTTACTTGTAAATGTGACGAAGAAATCTACAAATGCATTGTGCGTTTGGAATGGTTGCAAAAACAATATGACAATCACTTTTGATATTTAGTGTTTATTCTGTTATATTAGAAAGCATTTCTGCTCTGAATTTGTTCCTGATACTTGGCTTCGTCGAAGGTATAGAGCGTGCCAGGACGGCCGTTGTTGCGGATTTGCTGCGTAGTGGGAACAAGGTAACCCAGCGACATCATTTTCTTGTGAAAGTTACGGCGGTCGAATGTCTGGCCAAGCACTACTTCGTAGATGGTTTGTACCTGCGTCATGGTAAACGTGCTGTTGAGAAGACGGAAGGCCAGAGGTTCGAAAGTTATCTTCCAACGCAGTTTTTCTAGTGCTACGCGGATAATCTCTTTGTGGTCAAAGGCAAGTTCGGGAAGTTCGGATACCTTGAACCATTGTGCCTGTGCGGCATCGTCACCGGCAATGACCTCGTAGTTCTCTTGGCGTACAAATGCCAGAAAGGCTATGGTGAGTACTCTTTCGCGTGGATCGCGCTGAACACTGGTAAAGGCTTGCAACTGCTCAATGTATATGTCTTTCACCCCTGTTTCTTCCTGAAGCTCGCGCAAGGCTCCTTGCTCGGCAGTCTCATCGATGTTCATGAATCCACCTGGCAGAGCCCAGGTGTCTTTGTAAGGTTCAATACCTCTTTTAATTAATAATAGACTGAGCGAACTTCCGTCGAAGCCAAATACAACACAGTCGGTTGTAACAGCAGGGTGGGGGTATTTATACGTGTACATTATACAAACAGTTTTTCTGCTGCAAAGTTAGTGCTTTTTTGGAGTAAATAGATTTATTTGCGTAGAATTTACGCAAATAAATGTTAACAACAATGCCATATGCGTAATATTTACACAAAAGCGCTTGCATATAACAAGAAATTGCCTTAACTTTGCGTTAGAATTACACAAACGGGTTGTTTTGAACCTCTAATTAAACTAAGAAAGGGAGAAGAGATGAAGAATTTACTTTTAGCAGCAGCAATTGGCGACATCAGTGGTGTGCCATACGAGTTTGAGGGACGTACCAAGAACTATGATGCAATTGATTTACTGAACCCCGACAATACCTACTCTGATGATACCATTTGCACTTTTGCCTGTGCCGAGGCTCTTCTGGAAGGGAAGGATATGGCAGAATGCCTGCATCGCAGAGGTTGTGAGGACTTTTACAGAGGCTTTGGCGGTAACTTTGCAAGATGGCTTATCTCTCCGGAAATCAGACCTTCGTACGGCTCATTTGGTAATGGCAGTGGTATGAGAGTATCTGCTGCAGGCTTTCTGGCAAAGACAAAGGAAGAGTGTATAGAGTTGGCAACGCAGACCGCACTCCCTACTCATGATCATCCCGAAGGTATAAAAGGGGCTGTTGCCACGGCACTTGCCATCTTCTATGCCAAGGAGGGAAAAGGCAAGGAGTTTATAAAAAAGAATGTGCTTGATGAATATTATCCGGATTGGAGCAGGAAGACCTATGCCGAGATAAAGCCTGGCTATTATTTTGATGAAACCTGCCAACTCACTATTCCGGCTGCCATCATCTGCTTTCTTGAGAGCAAGGATTATTCCGACTGCCTGAAACTTGCCATCTCGCTTGGTGGCGATGCCGATACGCTTGCTGCCATTGCCGGTCCTATGGCTTATGCTCATTATGGGGTAATTCCTACGGAATTGATTGAAAACGCAAAGAAAAAGCTGCCAAAGTGGATGCTTGAACTGAATGATAGATTTGATACAGCTTGCCAATAATTATAAATAGCCAGAAGCTTCGCTTAAAGACTGTGCCGAAGCAGAGATGCATAGTATGCAAAACAAGGTGGTGTAAATTAGTTTTTTCATGGTCTGTGTCTGTTTTTTTTGAGCAAAAGAGCCAAAGGCGGAAACCTCTGGCTCTTCTCTCTCTTATACTATAACTGTAAAACTGGCTTATAATAAATTATACCAAATGTTCAATCAAATCCTCACGGTCGCCTGGCAACATGTCGATGACAGGAATTTCAACCATGGTGTAGCAACCTGGCTGCAGGCGCATAGAAGCACGGGCAACATTTACCAATACCTGACCAGTAAGAGCAGGGTTGTTGATGCTCATGTTGAACTCAAGGCGCTGGTTCTGAGTCTTGCCAGAAACACCCTTGCGAACCAAGTTCACACCGTGACCCATGTCGCGAACGTCGTCAACGCTCTCTACCTGGAACACGTGAGTTTCATCGCTAGCAAAGTATGGATCGGCCTTAATCAGCTTTTCTACTTCTTCCAACTTTGCACCTTCTTCCAATTCTACATATACCATTCTGCGGTGAATGCCTTCACCCAATGGAATAGTCATTGAAAGAGCATTCTTGACACCTTCCTTGCTACGAACACATACACTGTGGCCCATTGACATACCAGGACCGAAATTGGTATATGACAAACCCTTTGGTGCCAAACTCTGCATCAAGGTACGAACGATGCTATCACTTCCTGGATCCCAACCAGCAGCAATTACGCTCACGGTGTTGGTTTCCTTATTAATCTTCATCAAGTCGCTACGATACTGGCGGATGCTGGTGTGGATATCGAAAGAATCGACAGTATTGATGCCCAATGGCAGAATCTTCTCTGCAAACTCCTGGCAAGAACGGGTAGGGGTAGCAAGGATAGCTACATCTACATCCTTCAGTTCGGTGATATCCTTCACAACTTCGTACTGTGCCAACTCTGCTGGCTTGTTTTCTGCACCATTTCTACGTACAATACCTGCAATTTCGAAATCTGGGGCAGCCTCCAGTGCATCGATGGTATAGCGGCCAATATTTCCGTATCCTACTACGGCAGCTCTAATCTTTTTCATCTTTTTAATTCTTTTTGTTGGTTTTCGGTGACAAAAGTACAAAGATTTTGTGAAATATGATAGCAAATTGTAGGAAAATTTGTTATTTCTTGAAAATTAATGGAACAAATTGATTCAAACAACGACGCCAGGTAAGCCATTCGTGCGCAGTGCCCTGTGAAAGATAATAGGTAGTGTTGATGCCTTGCTTGCTCAGTTTTTCGTTTACGGTGTTGCTGCCTAAGTCTTCCTCAGAACCAGTACCGATGAACAAGGTGTGCATTTGTTCGTTGAATTTCTTTGCATCAGCAAAAACGCCATCATACATAGTCTTTACGTCTCCCATGGCAACCATGAACAAAGCACCACTGAAGGCACCAAGATGACTGAACTTGTCCATGTTTGCCAGTGCAATGTTAAAGCTCTGGAAACCTCCCCAGGAAAGTCCTGCCATTGCACGGTTTTCACGGTCGGCCTTGGTGCGGAAAGTACTGTCGATATATGGAATGATATCTTCAATGATTACCTTGTAGAAACTTGCGCCAAATGCATTGCGGTCTTCGTTTGGATTAGCGCCAAAGCCATAGTCGCAATTGCCATTATCCATAACAACAATCATTGGAGTTGCACCCTTTGCGATGTTGTTATCAAGGATATTTGCCATCTTTCCCTGAATGTGCCATCCGGTTTCGTTCTCTGCCATACCATGCTGCAGGTACATTACAGGGAAACGCTTGGTAGCATTAGTTTCATATTCGGCAGGGGTATAAACGTAGCAGCGACGAACTTTTTGCTCTACATTGCTCCAGTACTGACACTCGCGAACCTGTCCGTGAGGCACATCTTTATTGTAGGTGTAATAGGCAGCTTCTTCTGCAGTTTCAGGAATCTCAATCCAGCTTGCTTCCAATCCACAGCCATACACACTGTAGCTGGCAGGGTCGTTTACCTGCACGCCATCTACGTTCAGGAAATAATAGTGAGGACCTGGTACCAATGGATCGGTAGTGGCAGTCCATACACCTTGCTCATCTTTCTGCATTGGGTACTTTTTGCCACAGATATCTACTTTAACATCCAAGGCTTCTGGAGCCTTGATACTGAACATTGCTCTATTGTCCTCGGTTACCATTGGATACTTTGACATAGGCACGTTTGTTTCTGCTGATTTCTGTGCAAAAGTGTTGATAGACAACAGACAGCAGACAATAGTCAATAGACTTTTTTTCATAATTATATATTATTTACTTTAAACTTTTAACCCTTTACACCTTTACACTCCTACTACAACGCTCTCCCCAGGCATGGTATCCACATCATATTCATAAACAGTTTGGATAATAGCCTGAACACCTTCCTCTATCTTTTGAGGTGTAGTTAGAGGAGTCTTGATATCTGCTCCGGCAAATAAAGGATTAGGGCATTCTCCCTGTGCTGGAGTAAGGTTCTTACCCTTTAATGGAACGTATGAGCGGATGCGTAACTTGCCTCCAATAGTAGAAAGAATGGTTGCCTTGGCAAGTTTTCCCTTCTTCCACTGCATGCTTACCTCAAATCCTCCACGCGCACGAAGACCACTTACGCTGCCTTGATTCCAGGCATCTGGCAGGGCTGGTAACAAATGAATTGCACCATCGTGACTTTGCAGCAACATCTCGGCGATACCTGCCGTAACACCAAAGTTTCCATCAATCTGGAAAGGTGGATGTGCATCGAACAGATTCGGAAATGTTCTTCCGTCAGGGAATTTACGCATGTCATCAAAACTTTCAGAAGGCAACAGACGTAACATGTTGCTGATAATGGTAAAGGCATGGTTTCCATCCAGCATACGAGCCCAGAAATTAGTTTTCCAACCCAAACTCCAACCTGTTGCCTGATCACCACGATGCTTTAAAGTGGTAGCGGCAGCACGGAACAATTCTGGGTGAGTGAAAGGTGAAATCTGGTTACTAGGATACAAACCATAAAGATGTGAGATGTGGCGATGCTCGTTCTTTGGGTCATCGGCATCCTGAAGCCATTCCTGCAACTGACCATACTTGCCAATCTGCATAGGTGGCAGATACTTCAATGTGTTTTCAATGGTTTGCTGCAGAATCTTATCAGTGTCAAGAATCTGAGCAGCCTGTAAGGTGCTGGTAAGCGCATCAAATACTATCTGATTATCCATGGTGCAACCTGCTGTTACAGGTGTATTCTTTCCTGTAGGACCTTGTTCAGGACTAACAGATGGAGAGCAAACCAGCCATCCATACTGAGGGTGCATCTGTAAATAATCTATATAGAATAGTGCAGCACCTTTTAAGATAGGGTAGTATTTCTGCAAGAAATCCTTATCGCCAGTATAAAGGTAATGTTGCCATAGATGAGTTGCCAACCATGCACCACCATTAGGGAATTCACCCCAAGGAGCACCATCTACAGGGCCGGTGATACGCCATAAATCTGTGTTATGGTGTGCCATCCAACCACGGCAACCATACATCTTCTGTGCTGTTTCGGTACCTTGAACGCTCAATTCTTCAATCATCTTGAACAAAGGTTCCTGGGTTTCCTGAATATTGGTAACCTCACTAGGCCAATAGTTCATTTCTGCATTGATGTTGATGGTATATTTGCTATCCCAGGGCGCATCTTTCTTGTCGTTCCATACACCCTGCAGGTTAGCTGGCTGACCACCAGGCTGAGAAGAAGAAATAAGCAGGTAACGACCATAGTTGAACAGCAAGGCTACCATACCCATATCGTTACTTCCGTAGAACTTGTCGAGACGCTGGTTGGTAGGAAGTTTCTGCTCAGCACCGAGATTCAGTGAAACACGGTTGTATTGTGGCTGGTATTTTGCCAGATGCTTGCTTAGCAGTTGCTGATAGCCTGATGTGGCAACTTTTCCCAGATAACTATCGTTGCGCTGGGCAGGATTGCCACTCACATCACTCCAATTCACAAAGTTGGTGGATGCAGCAATAAGCATAGTAGCTTCGGTGGCATTTGTTACCTGAACGGATTTACCATCGGCAGTGATCTTTCCATCGGACAATACCTGTGCCTTGCATTCGGCACGAACGGTTCCCTTGATGCCTTCGTGGTCAACAGGGTCGATATAGGCAGTGAGGGTGTTGCCATTGGCTTTACTGCTTGATGCCAGTTCGCACTGATGGCTCATGCTGAAACTCAAGGCACCTTTTTTGGATGCTGTAAGGCGCACTACTACAACATCATCGGCAAGTGAGGCAAAGGCCTGGCGGGTGTATTTCACTCCGTTGCAGGTGTAACTCACGGTGCTAAGGGCACGGGTAAGGTCGAGTTCTCTTTTGTAGTTGGTGGCATTGGTATGACCGGTTTTCAGCTTTAGGCTGCCAAGGGTGAGATACTTCATGCCATGAGGACCCACAACGAAATCCTTGTCGATAATGGCAGCTGCTTCTTCTTCCTTTCCCTCGAATATCAGTTTTCTAACTTCTGCCAATCGAGAAAAAGAACGATTGCTATTGTTGTTATGAGGACCACCACTCCAGAAGGTTTCTTCGTTCAGTTGAATCTCTTCGGTTTCGACACCGCCATAAATCATGGCTCCCATGTGGCTGTTTCCCAAAGGAAGCGCCTCAAGCCAAATCTTGGCAGGTTCTTTGTACCATAAAGTGTTGTTGTCTTTGCTTTGTGCTATACAAACAACAGACAACAAACTGCAGACAATGGTCAACAGACTTTTTTTCATAATGATTCTTTTTTATCCACTCGCAATGCGATAACTATTAATTCTTAACTTTTAACTCGATAACAAACCCTCCTCGTGGCATGCAGTGAATACTGTTTTGTTTAGAGAAGGTATAGTTCTTGATGTCGAAACTTGTTTGCTGTGCACCATCCATGATCAGAATACCTTTCTTGGCAGCATTCCTCAGAGATTTTAAATTGAAGGCAATGTCCATTTCTTCATCTGTGCCATTGATGCCGGCAATGTACCAGACGTCGCCTTTCTGACGTGCTAGGACTACATTCTTGCCGGGGTAACCAGCTAGTAGCTTTGTGTCATCCCAGGTAGAAGGCAAAGTCTTTAGCAAGTCTTTAACTACTTCTGGTAAATTGTAGTATGCTGAAGGACGATCTGGCATGTGCTGAATGCCAGATTCAAACAGAATGGTGAGTGCCAACTCGTGTGCATGTGTGGTGATGTGAGGGTGCTGTGAATCTGTAAAGGTTCCTGGAGTGTAATCCATAGGACCAATCACATTACGGGTAAAAGGTAAAGTGGCATTGTGACAAGCAGCTTTTGTGGTAAGCACATTTCTGTTGTTATACCATTCTGCACCATAGACCGCTTCCATTGAAATGAGGTTGGGGTATGTGCGTGACCAACCACGGGGAACGGTAGCACCATGGAAATTCACCAGTAAATGATATTTGGCAGCATCCTGCATCAAATCTAGATAATAATTATTAGTTTCAGCCTTGTCTCCAGCAAAGAAGTCAATCTTCACACCTGTTACTCCCATGTTTGCAATTGTCTTGTACTCGTTTTCGCGGTCCTTAGGCTTGTTCAAACGGTATTGTGGAGTAGGTGCTCCGTCGATCCAATTGGTAGTAGAATTGTACCAAATCATAGGACGAACTCCTTTTTGCTTGGCATAGTTGATTACATCTTCCAGGTTTCCACCATTGCCCATAACATCCCATTCAGCATCAATAAGGGTATATGGCCATCCCATGTTTGCAGCCAAATCTACATATTCACAAAGAATCTTGTAATCTTGTGAACCATGGTTGTATGCCCAGTAAATCCATGAAGAAAGACCTGTCTTAATCCAGGATGTATCCTCCAACTGGCAAGGAGTTGCCACATCAGTAATAAGGGTCGATTCAACCACAGTATTCAAACTGCCAATGATAAGTACACGCCAGGGAGATTTCCAGGTGCCATCTGCCTGAGGGGTTAGACGCAAGTGGTCTTCTGGCAATGTGATGGTATATTTGTTGAGGTTCTGCATGGAGTTACTAATCCAAGAACCACATTGGTTACGCACAATGTCCGATTCAGAGATAAGCATGTAGTTGTTGGAATCCATTTGTGCCAAGGCGGGATATCCCCATTGGTTGATACGGGCACTTTCGGGTGAAATGCCAGTATTGTTCAATGGGAAGAAATGCTCATATCCCTGTCGGTCGTATTCCTGCATCCATCTATTGGCTCCTAAAGGCAAACGATAGGCAGTAAACTCTTGCATTAGTTCCTCATCTTTGCGGATTTGTGGTAGCACATATCGAAATGCCGCACCATCCTTATAGTTTCTTAGTACAACCAAGAGCGTGTCGTTCTGTGCATTTACCAAAGAGAATGTTTGCTCTACACCCTCGTTGTGGCAATGGCTACGTTTGCCAATAAGCATGGTATAGTCTTCTGTGATTTTCTGCTTTTTGCTTACTGCAACAACACGTGCATTAGCATTCCAAGTACGTTGGTTGGTACTCAATCCAAAATCACTTTGCTGCATAACGCAGTGACTACCAACCTTTATCTCTAGTTTGTTTTTCTGAGCAAAGGCAGGTGCAGACAACAGGAAGATACTCGCTACGCTTGTAAGCAAATGAAGACGATAACTCATAATCTTTATTTCTTAACTTGTGATTCCTTCACAGCATTCAAGAAGTTCACCATGCGGTTAAGGTTCTCTTCAGAATACATATTAAAACCATGACCTCCATTCTCAACAGGGTAGAACTCTGTCTTGATACCTTTTTCTGCAACAGCAGCAGCAAAGTTGTTGCCTTGGCAGAAAGGAACTACGTTGTCAGCTGTGCCATGGAATATAATAATAGGTGCATCGGTAGGTTCAAGATAGGTAAGAGGACTCAAAGAAGCATAACGGTTTGTATGACCTTCAAGAGGACAACCTAACAATACTTCTTCTGGAGACATCTGCATGTCGCGAGGACCATCACAATCCATGTGCTGCAAGTCGATAGGACCAGACCAAGAAACAGCTGCATTGATGGTACTGCTCTGGTCTGTATAAAGACCAATGTTTCCTTCCAGGTCGATGCTCAGATCACCAACCTTTGTCTGCTTGGTACCTGTAGTTGCAGCCATAAAAGAAGAAAGATGTGCACCAGAAGAAAAGCCTGAGGTTGCAATAAAACTGGTATCCAAATGATACTTTTCAGCATTACCACGAAGGTAACGGATTACAGCCTTGATGTCGTGACTTTGGGCAGGCCATTGTGCATCAGTACTGGCACGGTGGTTGGGACAAACCACAGCATAACCAGCTTTTAGAAGGGCTGTACAAATGGTACCTAAATCAGCGGCACCCTTGCTGCTGTTGCTAAACCAGGCACTGCCATAAATATGTACTACAACAGGGTATTTGTCGGCCTTTGTGTCTGGCAAATAAATATCCATGGTATGGTATGCCTTTGAATCATCTGCGTAATTAATATCTGTGAACTTTTCTGAACAATGCATGTCATCGTTAGAAATCTGTTGGCCTCCAAATCCAAATGGGGCATTAATTTGTGCATTGGCAGTCATCATACTTGCCATTGCAGCGAAAGATAAGAGAAGTTTTTTCATTTTATTTTCCAAACTTTTAATGATATACCATCATTGAACCCGCTAGGGCGACAAACATATATGGCATTATTTAACCATGCGTATTTGCTATCGGCAGGAGCCTCAAATTTAGGAGCAGTGAAGAAATAAGTCTGCTCGCCTGTTCCTGTGATGATGCCACAGTTTCGTACATGGATGCTTACTCCATCATCGGTACGGATACAGTAGATTGCTTCTAGTTCCGTGCGTCCCATTTCTGCGTTTTGCAGTTGATAGTCGGCACCACCATTTAAGATTTCACCTTTTATATTGGGGCCTTCAAAGGAACCTCCTGTAATAGGGATGACAAAACGATTTCCATGTGCAGTTTGGCCCACACTGAATGCTTCCCCTAGTTTTACTTTTAACTCTAGTACAAATTCAACTTCAGGATCAGGAACCTGAGCAAATGCCATGGCATTGCAAATTATGCCAAGAATAAATAAGGTTATCTTTTTCATAAGATGTTATTTTTTCATCTGCCACCAATCCCAACGGAACAAGTCTTTCTGTGCTGCGCCAACAAAGCGGAATACCAAATCGTGAACACCGGTTGCGTTGTTAAGCTTGCATGAAGCTGTCTGGTATTTGTCGATACTACCTGTCACAGGAACGTCTAATACACCAACAATCAGACCTGCTGCGTTATCAAGGTGTATTTCAATTTGTGCTCCTTTGCGCAAAGCTGCAGTACAAGCAGTGAACTCTTTGGCACCTTTGCCAAAATCAACATCACGCAAAGTGAGGGTTTCTCCTTCATCAATATGATAGATATAGATGCCTTTTTCAGTAGGGTTCTTGCCATTTCTTTCCATCACGCCGGCTTTCAGTCCCCATCCCCATGCCATTGTTTCGGCTTCGACACGACGATAAGGATTGAATGGCTCGATGCTTTCTACTGCTGTTTCCTTGAAATATGGAACTTCCTGGATGGTTCCGTCTGCATTGTAGTGCATCTCTGCAGCAGAAACCGAGCGACGTTCGTGGTGCTCTGGCATCTGCAATCGCAACAGGTCATAATTCAGACCAAAGACATAACTCTTGCCTTTATAATCGATAATTCCAGGGTGGTTGCCGCGTGTCTTGGGAGTATGGTTCATGATATGACCTTTGTACTCCCAAGGACCTTCAGGACCCTTGCTCATGGCGTAACCAATTCCTTCTGGACAACAAGTAGAAGCAAATGCTAGGTAATAGTTGTCATTACGTTTATAGAACCAAGGACCTTCCTGATAATCTTCAATATGGGGATGCTCGATGATGTCTCCACTATATGAAATCATGTCTTCATTCAGCTTTACATGATATAGGATAGGGTTTCCCCAATACATGTAAGCCTGTCCATCATCATCAATCCATACGGTTGGGTCAATGTCATACCAATGTTCTTTCTGCCAAACCAATGGTTTTCCAATAGGATCAACGAAAGGACCATATGGTGAATCACTTACCAATACGCCAATGCCATGACCGTGGATTGGACAATACATGTAATACTTGCCATTTCTGCTGATAACCTGCTCAGCCCATGCGCCATTGTCGCCATCGTACCATTTAAAATCCTTTAGGGATGCAACTGCCCCATGATCGGTCCAGTTTACCATATCGGTTGAAGTATAGAGCAACCAGTCTTGCATCTTGAAGTTATCGGCATCATCTTCATCATGTGTTGTATAAAGATAGATGGTGTCATTATGCACATAAGGAGCAGGATCTGCTGTAAACTTAGTCTGGATAATAGGCATTTGTGCGCTGCAAAATGTGGCAGGAACCAAAGCCAAAAGTAATGTGTGTAGTCTTTTCATTTTATTGGTATTTTATTTAGTAAACCAGTAAACCTCCATTGCATGGAATGGTAACTTTCAGTATTTGCTTCTTGTTTTGCTTTACTTCTTTCATAGAACCAACAAGGTTGGCATCATCAGAATAGACGTTCAGCATTTGTCCTACAGGGAACATGTCTAGATTCAGATTCAAGGTTAGTGGTTTTTCCTCTGCATTGATAGCTGCTACATACCAATTGCTACCAGTGCGTCGTGCCATAATAAGATATTTCCCTGGGTATCCATCAATAAAGCGAACGTCATCCCAGCAAGTAGGTACTTTCTTCATGAAATCCACAGCCCATTGTGGCGCATCTGTAAGATTGTTAGGCGCCATGGCAAAGTTCTGTACAGGAGTCTGGAACAGAATGGCAGTTGCCAAAGCATATACATCGCTGGTACGACGGGTATTTCCATGAACATTATCCTTAGAGTAATGCTTGTTCAAGGTAGAACCGCCAAAGTCCATGTTACCTACAGCATTTCGTAAAATAGGATGAATGGTACCACATTTTGCCTCGATATCATTGTCGTATTGGCCAAATGCTAGGTTTTCACTAGCGCGAACAGCTTCACAAGACACAAAGTTAGGATACATTCTTTCCCAGCCACGCTGCAAGGTACATCCATGGAAGATAATCATCAAACCATAATCATTGGCATCTGCCAAGATATCTTCATACATTTGCATGGTTTGCTGCTTGTCACTTCCAACAAAGTCAATCTTTAAACCCTTAATGCCTGCTTTTTGCAACCATTCCATTTCCTTTCTGCGGTCTATAAGGCGATGCATCTTACCTTTTGGACCTTGAGGGGCATCGTTCCAGTATCCATTTGAATTGTACCAAAGGAAGAGGCTTATACCCTTTGACTGGGCATAACGAGAAAGTACTGCCATGTTTTCATAGCCAATAGCAGAATCCCAAAAAGCATCTACCAAAAGATATTCCCAACCCATTGCTGCAGCAAAGTCAACATATTCTTTCTGTTCTTCCATGTTACAACTTGGGTCCATGCGGATAATCCAGCTCCATGCAGAACGCCCATATTTGTATTCTGCTTTTGCTTCATATTGTGGCTTAACCAAATCCCATTGAATCGTAGTTTCTGCAATAGGTTGCAAGGTGTGGCCTACAGTAATGGTACGCCAAGGTGTATCTCCAGGAAGCATGATGCCAGGAGCAGACGTTCCTACTCCACCAAATTCGGTGATTTCTGGGTATTCAATCTTATAGTTGTTGGCACCCTTGTTTTCAATGCGGCTACCGCAATAATTGCCGCCAACATTTGTTTCGTTTAACATTACCCATCCTTTGTCGCTAACATGGAACAGGGCAGGGAAGGTAAAACCACGTCCATGACCATTCTTCCCCATTTCAGCATCCCATTCATAATAGGTTTCATAGCTTGGAGCAGTACGTGCAAAACCAGTTTGTGGCGTCATCTGTGGACAAAGGAAAGTAGTAGTTCCCTCAGGCATGGTGTAGCCAGTGCTTTCTTCTTCTACTAGGCAAGAAAGACGATCTTTTTGGTTATATACCTTATATTTAAAAGCTACATTGCTATTGTCGACATGCATCACCACATCAAAAACAGGAACGCCGTCGTTATTGGTGAAATAATATGTTGCCTCATTGGCAGTGTAACTAATACTGCTCTTTTTGGCATTTGGCATTGTGTAGTTTTCACTTACCGATTGTATTGCAGAAACCTTGCTAAGTTTCAAACCGTTTCTGAAATCGCCAATGCTAGTCTTTAGACCTAAAGGAGACTGTGCAATCATAGTATCGGCATCCAACACAATGCTATAGGACGCTTTCCCATTTGTACAGCTAATATCAACTTTTAGATTTCCGTTAGGACTTGTTATGCTTTGTGCTTGTACAGAACTACAAACCATCAGCAGGGCAACGAATGCCGATAAGGTGTTTCTCATTTTATATAAATAATATTGGTTAGCAATTTTGACTAATTAGGGATTGGTAAGTACCACTCTTGCAAATTCTTTTGGCGTAATTTTTACGGGTTCCATCATGAATTCAGGACGATTGTAACTTTGCAAACGTAAGGTGTTATGCTCTGGATCTTGCTGAGGAAGCAGAAATGGTTTATGGATGCTTTTCCCGTCAAAGTATGCTATATAAACACGACTAAAATTTCCATCATCCCTGCGGCTGGCGCACATTAACCACTTGCCGTTACTTGACCATGTGGGATAACTTTCTGCATAATTCTCACTATTGAACACCTCCATAGGTAATGGCGTTTTTGTGGTGTCGTTCAATGCCAGAATGCGTACATCTGCTTCATGATGCCAGATGTTAAAGCATCCGTAATTGCCTTCTGCAAAGACAAGGTATTTCCCATCTGGACTGATTCTTGGCAAAGTAGCACTATGATCCTTCTCTGCTGCATTGTAAACCAGTTGTTCTTCGCCAAATTGCTTAGTTGCTGCATTGAATGATTTTTTGTAGATGTTATAGCGCAAATTTTCGTAATGTTCCTGCATTACACGTGGTTGATCTTCTGTAGAATCTACTGGTAAAGCATCTGCCGAACAATAATAAAGCCATTTTCCATCTGGTGTCCAGGTAGGAAAAACTTCAAGTTTTGCACTGTCATTTGCAATTATGTCAACCTGATCTTTGGCAATGTCATATAGAATCAAGTCACTGGCCCAGTCGAATACCTCTATTTTGTTAGGATCAGAAGTGTGAAACCACTGGTGTGTGTTATCTGTAGAGAAGGCAACAAGTTTTTCTGTAGGGTGCCATGCGGGGTAAACGCCTGCACTGATTGTATAGTCGCGTTTCAAATTTACGCTTCTTGGTTTTCCGTCAACTACCATGATGGTACCACCATGAGATGCCCTGACGTGAAATAGCATGTTATCTGTCTTGTAGTTTTGGTAACTATGGCAATTAATGCATTGTCCTTTTGCCAGGTCACCTGTCATTTTATTATTGTAGATGTCCGTTTCGTCGAAAGTTTCAAGACTACGTTGTGCTATGCTCATTTGGTTGTAAACAGCATATCCTGGTTCTATCAAACGATAGGAAATATAGGGGTCAATTACTTCATTTTCCACCTTTATTTCAAAAGGAAGAAAGGCGTACCATTGCTCTCCTTTCTTGCCATATACGGTGATTTTCATGCTTTTGCCTTTTGATGAGGCTATCATGTTTCTCCATTCGCTTTCATCTATCAGCACTTTAGTTCCATTGCCAAAGTTGATAATGTTACCGTCACCAAGTGTAAAACTAGCCATACATTCTGTGAAATCAGCATTTGTCAACATGAAGTTAAGTGGTGCGATGTTGCTAGGGATACTGATATTTGTATAATCAGGGTAGATGCTAGGAAGGGCATCTTGCTGAGTACAGTTGCTAGGTGTAGAAGGATGGTTCCCACACGATGTAAGCAGTAGAATAACTCCTGCAAGAATGATATGTAGATGTTTCTTGATTTTATGCATGTTAATATGATTTTCTTCCATATATGTGATGCCACCAATAGGTGCCTCCCCAATCTTTTCTCATAAGTTCTTTTTGCTTTTCGTTTGATGCACCTTGCTGACTGTAGTTTACCATCTCGGCACGGAAACGCCTGTATCTGTCAATTGTTGATTTACTGAGGTTAATCTTGAACGGCAACTCTTGTGGTGCAATCTCCATGAAGAGGCAATAGGCTTCCTGATAGTGTTGGGGCAGAGTATTTCCTGGGTAAAAAGCAGCATACGCCAGGAATGCTGGCCAAAATGCGTCGGGGTTTCTGTAAAGCATAGAATAAAATACATTTAATTCCATGATGGTGAGATTTCGTGAACCATAAGCCCTGCTAAAGAACTCTATCATGTAGCGCTCGCAGTTGTTGTTGTCTGAATCAAGTACATTAGCAAAGGTATTTTGCAAATCTTTTATAACTTTCGTTGTTGGCTTGGGTTGCCAATCACTATAGAAGGTGGTTTTGTGTAAAAGATGCATGTACTTGTCATATAGTTTTTTCTCGCCAGTTGCCTGTGCTGCCAAGATCATGTTTTTCAGCACATAAGGAGTAAATCCATAGGCAACGCCACTTTCCATAGCCCATCGAATGGCATAGTTTACCTTTCCATAGTTATAGTAAATACCAGGTGAAGCGATGTGCATAATGCTGATATTAAGCGAGTCGGGATTTGTAATATCACGTCCGTCACAGCTCAACTCAAATACTCTTTCGCCTAATTGACCAGTATTCATAAGTGCTATGTCTTTAAGCATCACCATTGTTCGACTAGGATAACTTGCATTTTCTGCCTCTTTAATAATGCTTTGCCAGTTTTCTTCCATCAATGCCTTGTTCATGCGCATTTCAATGATATAGTTGTAATCCTTGAACATAGCATTCCACATGTAGAAGGCAGAAATAGCGCAAACCACAATAGTAAAGCCATAATGCTTGTAGTTTGTTTTCTTCTCTGTCTTTGCCTGTAACTTTTTCTCTAGCCAATTATAAGGTAAAATCGCAAGAATAAAAGTTGTAATGGCTAATAATATAAAAGGTATACTGGGTAGGATAGAGAAATCCCTTCCATTCTGAAAAATAGGGAAACCTGCACTCCAAATTTTATCCATTCCTGTTGTTTTGTAAGCAATATTGCTCCAAATCAGGGGTGATGCAACAGATGCTATGCAACCAAGGATGTTACCCATCATGACATTCCACTTGAAGGCATTCTGCTTTATTTGCAATGCCACGGCTGTTATGGCAAATAGGTAGGTATACCAACCTAGGATAGGGTATAGCAACAGTGGAATAATCAGTTGCCATGTTAGTTTTAGTCGCTGCGAGCAGTTTTGAAATCCCCAAAGTAACAGTAACAAGATTAAGTAGGAAAGGGATTGTGAAAACCAGTAACCAGAAAACTTTGTGCAATAAATCCAGTAACCTAAATCAATAATTGAGGTTGTCAAACATGAAAGAGGTAATATAAACAATGAGGAGTAGGATGGCTTTAACTTGAAAGTCTTGATGCCAACCAAGAATGTTACTCCCCAAATAAGTAGTAGCAGGATTGTTCCTACTAATGGATAATAAAAGTATTGGGTAAGATAACCACCAATCCACTGCATAAAACCAAATGGCATACCCATCGTTTCGTGAAAGAAACTGCTGCCTGTGAAAAACACTGATCTATCTTGGGCAGTATATAGCACATCTTGATAGTAGGCGATAAGCAAAAAACCTGCTATCAAGATGAAAGCTGTTATAGCCAGAATATTTTTAGTGGATTTTATCATAATCGTTTATTCTTCAACATGCTCGAAATAATCCACATCAACATAACCTCCCAATTCCTTGGTGGCATAATTGAAGATGGCATATTTTGAACCCATGAAACAGCGCAGGTAGTCAAAGCGCATATCTACTTCTCTGCCAATGGTAGTCCATTTCTCATTATCCAAGCTATAAGAGAAGGTTGCTTTGTCTCTGCCAGCATTGAAATCACCATGTACTCTTAACCAGATTCTATCGTTCTTAAAACGAACTTCCCCTAATGTGGTTACATCTACATGGTCGATATTTCGTGGTGCTTTGAAAACAGATTTGTCTTCGGTAAGGTAAAGTACCTTGCGATCGCCTTGGCGCATAATCTTTAATACACCGCTATCTCCATTGAAGGCTGCCAAACCGCAAACATCACCTTCTTTCATTCCACTCAGTTCCAAGCAAACAGTGCCAGTACATTCTGGTGCCGTCATACGTTGGGTAAGTGTATTTGGCGCAAGGAATAGATTATCTACAATCCTTGCTGTTTTTAAGCGCATGAACCCCGGACGCTCGGTTAAGCTCCATGCCTCGTTGATGGGATTGTGATTCCATTGCCACAAAAGGCTTAACTTATCATTGCAGAAATCATCACTATTGGTGATGCCCTTCATTGACATATGCTTAATAGATGTATCATTTGGGATCTTCCCTTCTGCATCTCCTAGAATTGGCCATCCGTCTTTCCAGGTACAAGGCATAAGGCAGGGCGTACGTCCAATACCGCCACGATCTTGGAAAATAAGTCCCCACCATTCTCCGTTCTTGCCTTCAACAATGCAACCTTGTCCCACACCACCATAGCTTTCAAATGGTGTTTCAAGAATTACTTTCTTTTCGTATGGACCGGTAATCTTATCTGCTCTGTAGCATACTTCTCGGCGCAAACGACCAGGAATGCTCCAATCCATTGAAATCATCATGACATAGTACTTGCCTTTGTATTTGAATGCCTGACTTCCTTCCAAGAGCCCGCGTTCATCTGCATCACGTTCGAAATAACGCATTTTCAAACCGCCTTTCTTCACGTCTTGCAAGTCTTTTTGCAACTCTACCAGTTCTCCTGTTCCATAGAAAAGATACACTTTTCCGTTATCGTCAAAGAATAGTGAAGCGTCGTGGTGATGAGGAGGACGTGCAATCAGTTTCCAAGGTCCTTCTGCCTTGTCAGCAGTATAGATAAAACCTTTTCCTGGTGCCCCATTGGCAGTAAACCATACATAGAATTTTCCTTTGTGGTAGCGGATGCTAGATGCCCATTGTCCTTGTCCGTAAACGGTGGCGTCACCTTCCAGGTTATATCTTGGACCATCTTCGATTCTGTCGAAGACATAACTTACCGTTTCCCAATGCATCATGTCAGAAGATCGCATGATAGGTGCTCCTGGCATGAGGTGCATGGTGGTTGAAACCATATAATAATAGTCTCCGGCACGACACACAGACATATCAGGAACATCTGCGTTGATGATGGGGTTTCTGTATGTTTGTTGTTGTGCTACAGAAACTTGTGTACAGCAGATTGCCAATAGTAGGAAAAGTTTACGTATCATTCTTTTGTTTGGTTAACAAATATCATTTTACCATCATTATCAAATTCAAGTTTGTCAAAGCAAACGCTTCTTCTGCCGATAGCGCCTGGATGCCCGTCGAGGGTAAGCGTTGCATTGTGATAGAACAGATACCACTGATCCTTGAATTCTATAACACCAGGGTGGTTGGTAAAACTGTTCTCTCCTCCACCTGTAACCTGTCCTTGGTGAATCCATGGCCCTTTCATGGATGTTGCCATGGCGTAGTCGATGGCTTCTTTATGGTCAAATCCCATTGATGCATATACAAGATAGTAGATTCCATTTCGTTTGCTCAACCATGGACCTTCTATGAATCTTGGAACATCTACCACCCAAATGTCTCCATCAATTTCTACCATGTTTGGTTTTAACTTTGCCATAAAACAAGTGCCATTACCCCAGCAAAGGTAGGCTTGACCGTCATCGTCAATTAGAACGGTTGGGTCGATATCATTCCACCATCCTCTTTCGCCATTGTCGGTCATCTTGTCGTGAACCAAAGGCTTTTTGATAGGGTCAGTGAAAGGACCGGTAGGCGAGTCACTCACGGCTACGCCAACAGCATATCCTTCCCAAGGGGCAAAACCACGAACTGCTGTGTAGTAGTAGAACTTACCCTTGTAAGGAACCACCTGTGAAGCCCATGCTACACCGACTCCTGCAGAAATAGTATCTGCCCATTCAAACATAGAAGGACGAAGAACAGAACCATGGTCGGTCCATGTTTTCATGTCGTCGGTAGAGTAGCACATCCATTCGGTAATGTTGAATTCCTTACCGCCACCTGCCTGGTCTTGACCATCATACCATTCGTCATGACCGGTGTAAACATACAATCTTCCATTGTGTACCATTGGAGCAGGGTCGGCAGTGAATGCGTTACGTACCAATGGGTTTCCATTATATATAAAGGTGTTTTGTGCACTAGCACTTAAGCCAGTGCACAAAACAAAGAGTATTAAAAGAATTCCTTTTTTCATGAATTGATTATTTAAAATCCCACTTGCTATTATCAGACTTCATGTCGAACTTACCCAGTGTAGGAGTACTATCTCCTAAAGAGATAAGTGCCAACTTCTCTGTTGTTCCAGGAATAGCCTTTGGCATGATACGGAAAGTACCATCAGTTAGCTGGTCAATCTGCCACAACTGCTCATCAGCACCTGTAAATTCAGGAACAGTGATGACTTCCTTGTCGGCTGTTGCCGCCAATGCACGGTTTGTGCCTTCAATGGTAATCTTATAAAATGGCTGTCCTAAGTAACCACCCTTATCTGCAACAGCAGTGATAGTCCATTTCTGGTGAGGACGAACCATGTAGTCGCCATTTCTGACACCAATTTCACCTGTTGGCCAACTGCTAATTACGTCAGACAACTGCTGCATAGGGATTGGCTTTACTTCCTGATTTGCATCACGGTTGAACCAGCGACGACGCTCAGTTTCAATGCGTGTGAAATCTACTGCTAACTCAAGAGCATAACCATGGCGCTGAGATTCGATTTCGTATGTTCCTTCTTTAAACACCTTGCCTGCTACTGGCCATCCATCTTTCCAGAGAAGAGGGCGGATACCCAATACGCTATAACCACCTTGGTCAAAATCTGCCTCGAAGTGGCAAGACATCTTTTCTACGCCTTCTTCACAAACAGAACGTCCGAAGTGACCAGGACCAGTAACACGGTCGTGAGCAGCCAAAACCATCTTGCCGCCACCTTGTAGCATGTCGCGTCCTACATTATCTAAATAAGGACCTGTTACCTGACGTGAACGACCTACGACAATGTTATAGGTTGAGTTGACACCATCACAGCAGGTACCATGAGTACCCAGCAAATAGTACCAACCATCACGGTAAATCAAATCACTTGCTTCACAGTCAATAGCCACATTTATAGCCTCATTGCCTTTCACGCGCTCTCCGGTTTTTGGATCCAACTCTACCAGACGGATGAAACCGAAATAGGTTCCGTAGGTTAGCCACAATCTGCCTGTTGTTGGGTCGAGCAGCAAGCCTGCATCAATGGCATCGCAGTCGTCACCATCCTCTGACCATGCAACACGGATTGGTTCTGTGTATTTGAAATCTGGAGAATTAGGGTCAAGTGTCTTGTTCCACATTGTAAGCACAGAACCGCTGTGAGTACCACCTAGACCTCCACCTGTAGCACTATATGCTACCAGATATCTGTCGCCAATCTTTAAAACGTCAGGAGCAGCACCGCCACCAGGACGAACACCTCCCATTTTCCAAACATAGCCATCTTCTGAGATCAATCCACCTTCACCGGTTCCGAAAGTGTAGTATTTGCCATCACAAATGGCAAGGGTAGAAGGGTCGTGGATAAAAGGTTGGCCAATCTGTGCGTTTGCACTCTGCATTCCGGCCAGAAGTGATAATATGATGAATGATTTTTTCATGGGTTCTAGTTTTTAATTATTGAATTGTGTAGTTAGTGATAATGTTGCCATCCTGATCCATAAAGCGAACGCAGAAATCGCTCATGCCAGGACCATTGATGATGGCACCTCGCAATACGTTGATACCTTTTTTCAGGTTGATGCGGTGTGATACGCAATCGTCAACTACCATTCTGCGGTCGCCAGAAAGAATCAGTGCCTCTTCACCGTTTACCCACCACATTGAGGCAGAATTTGAACCAACTGCTAGGCGCACATCCTTCATTTCCTCGGGACAGTCGATAACGGTTATAGCCCAGTAAATAACGCCGTAAACGCGCTTAATGTACTGCTCTCCAAAACGGAATAGTTTGATGTTGTATAACTTGCTATCCAATTTGTGCCAAATCAGTTTTTCTGTACCTGTAGTAATCTTAATGTCCTTAGGATCCATTCTGAAACGGAAGTCTTTTGGCATTTCCATCTTTGTGAATTTTGCCTTTACCTTCATGCCATCCTTTGGCATAATAGTCATCTGGTTGGGGAAGTGCTCCTCTGCAAAGGCCTCACGGATGTAACTGTCGGTAAAGACGGTGTTCGTGTGGTTAGGCTTGCTGATTGGTTCCAGAATTGTCCAACGGCGGATAAAGCCGTTTCCGTCAGGCGATACTGCTTCTGGAGTTGGTTTTGTGAAATACCGGGATAGGGGTTGCTCATCTTGAGCCACAGCACTGCCGCTGGCAAAAAAAGTGCAAGCAAGTGCAAAAATGCAAATTAGGTTTTTTCTTTTCATGGTTTAATTATTGAAATTGTTCACAAAGATACGCAAAAAACGCCATATATACCCTATGCTGGTGTTACTAATTGTGTGGTTCTTGTTTCACAAGGTGCTTATGGATGTTAATTATGTCATTCTTTTCCTATTTTAGAACGAGTGTGTACATTAGCTTTTTTCATGTTTCTAGTATAGTAGCAAAATTTTCCTAGGCAGGAAACAATTGTTGTATGGTGTGGAGATGGCACAAAAAAGAATGTCCTGCTCTGTTCTTATATATAATATAATAAGGTGTAAGGTTTGTCGAACTTG
>JAGHTY010000031.1 GCA_018065125.1 Candidatus Minthousia equi | reverse complement strand
GCTTATCTAAGATATTCTTTAAATCACCTCTGATTTCTAATTGGTTATCTCCAAACTTAAAAGTGCGATAGGCAGTTAATCCAAATTCCATATATCCCGACAAGTCGGTTTCGGGATAATGATTATTGTTTGCCCATCTTCTAGAAACACCTGTTCCGTGGAAGGTGAGATTTACCCATGGGTTTTCGTATCCAAGGCTAAAGCTTCCGCTTTGATGTGGGGTGTAGGCAATTTGCAACCCATACAGCTTACCACCTTTTAAGGTACGGTCTTCTACATTCTGATAGGTAAAGTTTCCTGCAAGGGTAATTTGCTGATCCTTGGCAATCTTCTGCTGGATATTCAAGGTGATATCGGTTCCTAACACCTTTACCTTACCCACATTGATGTTTGTCCACATGAACATGCTTGTTGGAACAGCAACAATCTTATCATCAACATGATTTAGATAACCATCGGCAGTAAGTGTGAAGCTTCCGGTAGAACTATATGCCTGTTTCCAGGTAAAGCCCACGTTAAACTGGTTTGTATTCTCGGGATTCAGTTCCTTACTACCATAATGACGGAAATAGAGTTCCGTAAAGTTTGGCATGCGGAAGATATTCTTATAAGATGCTCGTACATAAAGTGTTGGACTATCCAGCAACTGATATGACAAGGAAAGACTAGGGGAGAGCTTATGTGCATTCTTGCCTCCATCACCTAATTTTGCATCATTGAAGCTTAGGGTATAGAGCGCACGAGCCAAAAGCTTTAGTCTTCCGGTCTGATATTTTGCAGAAAGAGACTGCAGAACCGTATGACGGAAAGGTTTTGTATCTGCTTCTTCTGAACTATTCAGGTTATTGTAGCTATAGTCAGCAGAATAATCGAATGAAAGATTATCTGTTGGGCGATACAGCAAGCTTGCAGTAGTGTAGTATTCACGTTGCCAGTAATCCTGATCCATCACTCCATCGGGATAGTTAGGATCGCGATAGGAGGTAGATGCCCAATTGTATTTGCCTTTCCACTGAAATGAGAACTGATCACTTAAAGAACTTCTCAATGATAACTGACCAAAGAAGTTCCTGTCGTGTTGTGTTTCCTCATTGCTATTGGTGTAGTAATGAACAATTCCAGGAAGCTGGCGATCATTATCATAATAGTAAACCTTTCCCAATGCCTGTGTTCTGGCAGTAGGTTTCCATGCAAAACTGATTTCACCATGTCCAGAGTTCATTCGGCTGTTGTTACGCTTTTCCCTTGTAACAAGTGTGACGTTACGCAATGTATAAGGATAATCATTTTCTGCATAGATGTATTCTCCCAATGCCTGAATGCCAAACTTTTCTGAAATGTTCTTGTTAAGACGGAAGAAAGGGTTGATGTATCCAAAAGAACCAACACGCATTTGGGCAGTTAGATGTGCTTTTAGGTCGTCATCAGGCATCTGTAATGTCTGAATCTTGAGAGAAGCAGCAGTACTAACCTCACGTGCAGGAATAAAGATATCATCAGGATCGCCCACAATCAAGGAAATGTTCTCTACATTATCCAATGAATAGCGAGATACATCAATCTGACCACTTTGGCAATCGCTCAAGGCCATTCCGTCATAGATAACGGTAGTGTGCTGTGCACCAAATCCACGAACACTAACCGTTTTCATACCACCAGCACCACCATAGTCGCGAAGGGTGATTCCTGGAAGACGGTGAAGTGCATCGGCAATATCAGTAATTCCTTGTACCTTGATATCTTTTTGTGTTAGTTGCTGAAGTGGTGATGCACTGCTTAGGCGTTGTAGCTGTCGCTGGCCAATTACCTCTACATTCTGCAACTGCTTATCTGCATGTATTAGCGTGTCGACCTGTGCCCATGTGTAACAAGGACAGCAGAATAGCATACAAAAAACAACTACCAATAAATGTAGTCTTTGCTTCATTACATTATTTTTAGTTTCTACTTGTTTTTCCAATGGAGTCCATCCCCAGGGTATTTCCATTGAATTTGAACAATAGGCAGGTCTTCTGGCTTGTCGCTCGTTTCCAAACGTCTTCCCGAATAAATCAGTGACATTATATTTGGGCGCAAATAGGCGACTTACAGCTGCGGGACAGCTCAGGACTTTACCTGATTCCCTTTTAATCACTCTTCCAAGTGAACCAATTGCGATGCAAAGGTACTGATTTTTTACATAAAGGTAAAGGTAAAACATAAAAAAGATGGATAGAAAGCAAATTCTACCCATCTCTTAGTATAAATAAGGTGTATTATTATTCCTTAGAACCCTTCAAGGCATCCTCCAAAGCAGAGTTCATTGTCTTCTGAACAGCCTTTACCTTCTCTACATCCTCTGCAGAAAGTGTACTAACCCATTCTGTCATTTCCTTGTCAATCTTGGTTGCAGTACCCATGTCACCCTTCTTGATTGCTTCAATAATACCCTCACACATAGACTTAGCCTTACCTTCTACGCCACCGCTACAAGCAGCAAAAGTCATACTCATGGCTACGAT
>JAGHTY010000110.1 GCA_018065125.1 Candidatus Minthousia equi | reverse complement strand
GAACGAGATTTGCCGTTACATGTATTTTGTACACAAGGGTTTTCTGCGTCAGCACTATTTTAAGAATGGAAAGGACTTGACCGAGCATTTCTCTTACGAGGGTAAGATGGTTATCTGCATTGAGAGTTTCTTCAAGCAGGAACCTACTTATCTGTTGGTGGAAGCTATCGAGAACAGCGAGGTGTATGGGTTACCTTACAAGGCGCTGGAGCAGCTGTCGCAGGTTGACCCTGAGATTTCTACTTTTTACCGGAAGATTTTGGTGGTCTCGTTGTTCGATTCCCAGCTGAAGGCTGACATGCAACGCTTTGAAACGGCACAGGACCGCTACAAGCGACTGATGACTACGCAGCCTGAGATTTTCCGCAGGGCTCCGCTCAACCAGATTGCCTCGTTCCTGCAGATGACGCCCGAAACGATGAGTCGCGTACGTGCTACTATAATGGAAGAATGATGAGAAGCAGAATGTTCAGAAGTGCGCTTGCCACCTTTGGGGTAGCTGTATGTTTGTCGGCTTGTGGCAGCAAGGCCAGCCCCGTTGTTGAAAACGAACAGGTTAAGGAGGCTTCGTTGGCTGCTGTGGCCGAAACTACTGCCGCTCCCGAAGTAATGCCGGGTGAAGGAAAGGTGCAGTTGCTCACCGAATCGCAGTTTGAGGAGAAGGTGGCTCGTTTCCGCGAGAATCCTCGTAAGTACATCGGTGAGAAACCCTGTATCGTTGATTTCTATGCTGTGTGGTGTGGCCCGTGCAAGAAGTTGGCTCCTATCATGGAGGCATTGTCGGTGAAGTACCAGGATAAGGTTCTGTTTTATAAGGTAGATGTAGATAGAGCCGAAGAACTGAGTGCAGTGTATGGCATCCAGAGTATTCCCACACTCTTTTTCTGTGCCAATGGCGAGATTCGCGCGCTGGTAGGTTTTGTTCCACAGCCCGAACTGGAAGAGATTATCGGTGAATTACTGAACACTCCCCAGCAGTAATCGTTTTACATAACAGAAAAACCAAAGAATAAAAAAATAGGGTAGGACGCAAATCCTACCCTTCTTCATATTCACACTCTTGTCGAGTGCATTCAGCGATTGTGATAATTACTTATTGGCTTCGGCAAAGCGCTTAGCTTGCTCGGCTATCAGTTCCTTGTCGTCGAAGTAGTCGATGCGCATAGCATGACGAACCTCGGCCAGCGTGCGTGCACCCACCTCGCGGGCAGCTTCGGTTCCTTTCTTCAGAATCTCATAGACGGCAGGAATATCTTTCTCCCATTCCTTACGGCGGATACGCATAGGTTCCAGACGGTCGTTCAGAATATTGAGCAACAACTTCTTGCAAGTTCCATCGCCCAGTCCGCCACGGGTGTAATGATCCTTCAGCTCCTGAAGGTTCTTATAATCGGGCAAGAACTTCTCGAAATCTGAATCCACGCAGAATGCATCCAGATAAGTGAAAACGCAGTTGCCCTCCAAGTGTCCGGGCTGTTCAATATGAATGTGCTCAGGGTCGGTGTACATTGCGTTGACTTTCTTCTTCAGTTCCTTGGCCGTGTCACTCAGATAGATGCAGTTGCCTAAGCTCTTGCTCATCTTGGCCTTGCCATCGATACCTGGCAGACGCAGGCAAGCCTGATTGTCGGGCAGCAGAATCTGAGGCTCTACCAAAGTGTCGCCATAGATGAAGTTGAAGCGACGAACAATCTCGTTGGTCTGCTCCAGCATCGGCTTCTGATCCTCGCCTACAGGAACGGTGGTTGCCTTGAACAGGGTAATATCGGCAGCCTGGCTGATAGGATAGGTAAAGAATCCCACAGGAATGTTAGCCTCGAAGTTACGAGCCTGAATCTCACTCTTAACGGTAGGATTACGTTGCAGGCGGCTCACGGTAACCAGGTTCATGTAATAGAACGCCAACTCGGTAAGCTCGGGTACTGCACTTTGGATAAAGATGTTGCTCTTGGCTGGGTCAATGCCGGCAGCCAGGTAATCAAGTGCCACCTCAATCACATTCTGACGAATCTTTTCAGGATTATCCGCATTGTCGGTCAATGCCTGAGCATCGGCAATCATGATGAAGATCTTGTCATATTCACCGCTGTTCTGCAGTTCCACGCGTCTGCGCAGTGAGCCCACGTAGTGTCCGATATGCAGTTTGCCGGTGGGGCGGTCGCCCGTAAGGATGATTTTTTCTTTCGCCATTTTTTCTTATTTTAGATTGCCGTGCAAAGTTACGGCAGGATTTTCTATTTTCCAAACAAATTATCTCCGTTCTTACGGTACAAGGCGTAGCTACCCAGCAGAATTTTGTTGACACGCAGGGGCAGGTAGTCGGGATGCGCCTGTAGGAAGTGCTTCACCTCCTGATAGGCGGCTGCCGAGCGATGGTTGCCTAATACGGCACTGCACCAACGGCCGGGGAAGAAAATGTCTCCCGTGCGCTGCACCTCTTCGAGTGCCTCGGGTGCCGGTCGTATGT
>JAGHTY010000162.1 GCA_018065125.1 Candidatus Minthousia equi | reverse complement strand
TTATGTTGATATCGAGTTCGGTACAGGCTGTCTGAAAGTTACCCCTGCACACGATGTAAACGACTACGCACTTGGCAAGACCCATAACCTAGAAACCATAGACATCTTCAATCCAGATGGAACCATCAGTGAAGCTGCAGGCTTATATGTGGGCCAAGACCGCATGGATGTGCGCAAGCAGATTGCCAAGGATTTGGAGGCTGCAGGCTTGATGGATCATATTGAGGACTACGACAACAAGGTTGGTTACAGCGAACGTAATCAGGATACTGCTGTTGAGCCACGTCTTTGCAAGCAATGGTTCCTGTCTATGCAACACATGGCTGATATTGCCCTACCTCCTGTATTGAACGGAGAACTGAAATTCTATCCACAGAAATATGTAACTACTTATAAGAACTGGTTGGAAAACATTC
Organism: Candidatus Minthousia equi; assembly: GCA_018065125.1. Lineage (GTDB taxonomy): Bacteria > Bacteroidota > Bacteroidia > Bacteroidales > Bacteroidaceae > Minthousia > Minthousia equi. Next base: position 8,228 of record JAGHTY010000162.1, on the reverse strand, counting down.
AGGACTGGTGTATCAGTCGCCAGTTGTGGTGGGGGCACCGCATCCCTGCATATTTCTTGCCAGAGACTGCAGAAGGCGAAGAGCGTTATGTAGTAGCCTTGACCGAGGAAGAGGCATTAAAGAAAGCTCAAGCTATCGACTCTAGCATCACCATGGAGCAGTTGACTCGTGATGAAGATGCACTAGATACCTGGTTCTCTTCTTGGTTGTGGCCAATCTCATTGTTCGACGGCATAAACAACCCTGGTAATGAAGAGATCAACTATTACTACCCTACTGCAGACCTAGTAACTGGTCCTGACATTATCTTCTTCTGGGTAGCGCGTATGATTATGGCCGGTTGCGAGTATCAAAAGCAAATTCCTTTCCGTAATGTATACTTCACAGGTATTGTACGCGACAAGCTGGGACGCAAGATGAGCAAGTCACTAGGAAACTCTCCTGACCCACTGGAATTGATTGACAAATACGGTGCTGATGGTGTGCGTATGGGTATGATGCTGAGTGCACCTGCAGGTAACGATATCTTGTTCGACGATAGTTTGTGCGAGCAAGGACGTAACTTCAACAACAAAATCTGGAATGCCTTCCGTTTGGTTAAGGGATGGGAAGTTGCAGAAATTGCTCAGCCAGAAGAGTGCAAAATAGCCACAGAATGGTTTGACGCACAGTTAAAGAATACATCAGCAGAAGTAGCAGACCTGTTTACCAAATACCGTTTGAGCGAAGCCTTGATGGCTGTTTACAAACTTTTCTGGGACGAATTCTCTAGCTGGTATCTGGAAATGATCAAGCCTGCTTACGGACAGCCAATTGATAAGACAACTTACCAGAACACTCTGGATTTCTTTGATGCCCTCTTGAAGTTGCTGCATCCATTCATGCCATTCATTACCGAAGAATTATGGCAAGCACTTGAGGAGCGCAAAGATGGCGAAAGCCTGATGGTTGCCACCATGAACTTTGAAAAGCCAACAGAGGCCGACAAGCAATTGGTAGTTGATATCGAGAAAGTAAAGGAAGTTGTGGTAGGCATTCGTTCTATCCGTCAGCAAAAGAACATCTCTCCACGCGAGAACCTTACCCTTGAGGTTGTTGAGAACAATCCTTCTGAAGCATACAATGCCATGATTCAGAAGATGGCCAACATTACCGAGGTTAACACTGTTGACAACAAGAGCGAGGGCACTGTAGGTTTCATGGTTGGCACTACCGAATATGCCATTCCTATGGGTAACTTGATTGATGCAGATGCCGAAATTGCCAAAGCAGAAGCCGAAATTAAACGCTTGGAAGGTTTCTTGACTGGTGTAATGAAGAAGCTGAGCAATGAGCGTTTCGTTGCCAATGCACCTGCTCAGGTAGTAGAATTGGAAAAGAAAAAACAAGCAGATGCAGAAAGTAAGATTGCTTCTCTGAAAGAAAGTATCGCCGCATTGAAGAAATAAAAAAATGGGACTAATAGCAAACGCAATACACGTTGAAGACGAACAAAAAACTCTGCGGTTAAACGCCACAGAGTTTTTTAATATACAGAAGAAAATAAAGTATCGTTTTCTTCCTGCAGAATGGTATCCGCAAGGTGCCATACAATTAACATGGCCACACAAAGATACCGACTGGGCTTATATGCTTGATGAGGTAAAAGCATGTTTCCGCAATCTGGCCATTGAAATTGCCAAACGACAATCACTTATCATTGTAACTCCTAAGCCAGAAGAAGTAAAAGCAGAACTTCCCTCTGAAACCATGGAGAATGTCATCTTGGTAGAATGCCCAACCAACGACACATGGGCACGCGACCATGCTTTCATCACCATGATTAACGAAGACGATAATTGCGAGTTGATTGATTTCCGCTTTAATGGTTGGGGACAGAAATTTGCTTCTAACCTCGACAACCAGATTTGCCGCAGAATGGCAAAAATGAACATCCTTAAAGGGCAATATAAAAACAGACTTGACTTTGTGCTGGAAGGTGGTTCGATAGAAAGCGACGGATGCGGAACATTGTTAACAACAACCGAATGCCTCACCGCGCCTAACCGAAACGAAACCTTTAGTAAAGCCGAGATTGAGGAACAACTTATGAAAGAGTTCAACCTTAAGCAGATACTCTGGCTCGACCATGGATATCTGGCAGGCGACGATACCGACAGCCATATTGATACCCTTGCTCGCCTTTGCCCTATGGATACCATTGTATATGTTCAATGCAAGGATGCCACAGACGAACACTACGAAGAACTAAAAAAGATGGAAGAGCAACTACATACTTTCCGCACACCAGAAGGCCAGCCCTATCGCCTGCTTCCTCTTCCAATGGCAGACGCTGTGGTAGAAGATGGAGAGCGACTTCCAGCAACCTATGCCAATTTCCTCATCATGAACACTGCTGTGCTATACCCTACCTATAACCAGCCTGAGAATGATGCAAAAGCCAAAAGTGTATTGCAAGAGGCATTTCCCACAAGGGAAATAGTAGGAATTAACTGCAGGGCACTTATCAAGCAGCATGGCTCACTTCATTGTGTAACCATGCAGTTCCCCGATGGAGTTTTTAAAAAGTAAGACTATATAATATAATAAGGTATGAAAAACATTAAAGTAGGAATTGTACAACAATCATGTACTACCAATGTAGAAGATAACATTGCTAAACTATGCAATAATGTGCGCCATTTAGCAAAGCAAGGTGCTCGGTTGATTGTACTGCAAGAACTACATAACTCCTTGTATTTTTGTCAGGTTGAAGATACAAACAATTTCAATTTGGCAGAAACCATACCTGGGCCATCCACTCAGATATACAGCAATTTAGCTAAAGAATTGGGCATTGTACTAGTAACGTCACTTTTCGAAAAGCGTGCCGCCGGACTTTACCACAACACTGCAGTAGTATTTGATACAGATGGAAGCGTTGCCGGAAAATATCGCAAAATGCATATTCCCGACGATCCTGCTTACTATGAAAAATTCTACTTCACACCTGGCGACTTAGGCTTTCATCCTATTCAAACATCTTTAGGTAAGTTAGGAGTTCAAGTATGCTGGGATCAGTGGTATCCCGAAGGAGCGCGCCTAATGGCATTACAAGGTGCCGAATTACTCATCTACCCCACTGCCATTGGTTTTGAAAGCAGCGATACCCCCGAGGAGCAAGCTCGCCAACGTGAAGCATGGATTACCGTTCAGCGCGGACATGCTGTAGCCAACGGATTGCCTGTTATTGCAGTAAACCGTGTAGGATATGAACCCGACCCAAGCGGACAAACAAATGGTATCCAATTCTGGGGGAGCAGTTTTATTGCAGGACCTCAAGGCGAGTTTATTGCTCAGGCTTCATCTTCAGAAGAGCAGAATCTGGTTGTAGAAGTAGATATGGAACGAAGCGAAAACGTTCGTCGCTGGTGGCCTTTCTTGCGCGACAGAAGAATCGAAGAATTCTCTGGTTTGACTAAGAGATTCATCGATTAACTATTAAAGAAAGTTAAATACACGAGCGCTTTGTCATTTTGTCAACCAAAACCTTTATTTAATTAGTCATTTTGTTATACCTTTGCATTGTTTTCAAAACAAAAAGTGAGAATAAAGGTAAAAACAACAAACAAAATGACAAAGCATATTCACTTTACCAAAATGCATGGAGCAGGCAATGATTATATCTATGTCTATACTCCAGAGTATCCTATAGAACACCCCGAAGCAGCATCCATTGCATGGAGCAAGTTTCATTTCGGTATCGGTTCAGACGGCCTTATCCTTATCGGGAAATCTGATAAAGCCGATTTTAGCATGCGCATTTTCAACAACGACGGTTCCGAAGCCATGATGTGTGGTAACGGCACAAGATGCGTGGGTAAGTTTGTTTACGACCACCATCTCACCGACAAGACAGAAATAACATTAGACACCCTTTCTGGTATCAAAAAGATACAACTGATTGTTGAAAACGGCAAAGCTGTTGCAGCCACCGTTAACATGGGTGAGCCTGTTTTAAGCAACAAGCAACAATTAGCCACTCCTACCGGCAGCATGACTGCTGGCACAATTACTGCAGACGGCATCGAGTATATCGGCACCTACGTTTGCATGGGCAATCCTCACTTCGTTATATTCGTTGACGATGTGATGAGTATTCCTGTTTCTGAAATTGGCCCTAAATTAGAGTTTAATCCAATATTCCCAGAAAGATGCAACATTGAATTTGCACAAATTCGCGAAGACGGAAGTATCCGTATGCGTGTATGGGAAAGAGGTTCTGGCATTACCATGGCGTGTGGAACAGGCGCTTGCGCTACAGCTGTAGCTGCCTGCCTGAACAACAAGACAGGACGCACCTCACAAGTTGAAATGGATGGCGGTACACTCACCATTGAATGGAACGAGAACGATAACCGCATTTACATGACAGGTCCTGCAGCAACAGCATTTGAAGGCGACATCGAATTAGACGAATAAAACAATACAAAAGAAATGCAATATGGCACAGATTAACGAAAACTTCCTAAAGTTACAGAAGAACTATCTATTTGTTGATATAGCAAAGAAAGTAAACGCCTACAAAACGGCTCACCCTGATGCAAAAGTCATCAGAATGGGTATTGGAGACGTTACACAGCCTCTTCCACTGGCTTGCATTGAAGCCATGAAGAAAGCTGTAGAGGAGTTTGCCTGCAAAGAAACCTTCCATGGTTATGGCCCTGAACAAGGATACGATTTCTTGCAAGAAGCCATTGCGCAGAACGATTTTGCGCCTCGCGGCATAAAGCTGGATGCTTCTGAGATTTTCATTAGCGATGGCGCTAAAAGCGACACTGGAAATATCGGCGATATCCTTGGCTTAAATAATACCTTTGGTGTTACCGATCCTATCTACCCTGTTTACATCGACTCAAACGTTATGGCTGGAAGGGCTGGCGATTACCAGGCAGATGGCCATTGGAGCAATGTTTATTATATGCCTTGCAATGCCAGCAACAACTTTGTACCAGAAATACCTACAAAGAAACTGGATTTTGTTTACCTGTGCTACCCTAACAATCCTACAGGTACTGTCATTACTAAGGCAGAACTAAAGAAATGGGTGGATTATGCTTTGGCAAACGACTGCTTAATCTTATATGATGCAGCCTACGAAGCATTCATTCAAGACGAGAGCATTCCTCACTCAATTTACGAGATTGAAGGAGCACGCAAATGTGCAGTAGAGTTCCACAGTTATTCAAAAACAGCAGGATTTACAGGTGTTCGATGTGGCTACACGGTTATTCCAAGAGAGGTAATGGCAACAACTTCTACTGGCGAAAAGGTTTCACTGAACCAATTGTGGCTCCGTCGCCAATGCACCAAGTTTAATGGTGCATCCTATATTACACAGCGAGGTGCTGCAGCTATTTATACGCCAGAAGGAAAGAAACAGGTAAAATCTGTTATCGATTATTATATGAGCAACGCTAAATTGTTGCGCTCGGCATTGACAGATTTAGGCATCCAGACATTTGGTGGTGAAAATGCGCCTTATATCTGGTTCAAGACTCCTAACGGAGAATCATCATGGGAGTTCTTCGAGAAGATGCTGAACGAAGCCAACCTGGTTAGCACCCCTGGTGTGGGATTCGGTCCTTCGGGCGAAGGTTACATCCGCTTAACTGCTTTCGGGCAGCACGAAGACTGCGAAGAAGCTGTTAGCAGACTAAAGAACTGGTTAAAATAAAAAAAGATTGCACTCTATAAAGGAAACTAAAAAACTCAACTATACTTCACATTTAAGAAAGAATACAACTAAACAACAAAAACCAACAAGAAATAGCTAAAACAGAGAATATAAACACTTTTAATTATTTAATTTTAGTTATTTATGAAAGGTATTAAGATTTTATGCATTGCAACAGCAATGGCAGCCCTGCCAATGCACGCATGGGCACAAGACAAGGTTGAGGTTTCTGTAGGTGCAGATTTGGTGAGCAACTACATTTGGCGTGGCCAGGATTTAGGCGGTGTTAGCATCCAGCCAGGTGCCACTGTTTCGTACCAGGGATTCTCGCTTGGAGCATGGGGATCTGCATCATTCGACGGTGATGGAGGAAACACCAAGGAACTGGATTTGACATTGGCCTATTCAAATGGCGGTTTCACCATTGGCGTTACCGATTACTGGTTTGGAGGCGACGACTACTTCCACTATGGCGCACACAGCACCACACATGTTTTCGAGGCAAACGTGGGTTACGACTTTGGCGTAGTAGCATTGAACTGGTACACAAACTTTGCTGGTAACGATGGTATTAACAGCAATGGAAAACGTGCCTATTCATCTTACATCAATGCCGACGTTCCTTTCAAACTGGGTGATTTAGACTGGACCTTTTCTGTTGGTGCAGTTCCTTTCAAAACCTCATTCTACAATGGTTGGACCAATGGTTTTGAAGTGAGCGACCTTAGCTTAGGCGTCAGCAAGGAACTTAAAATCAGCGATTCTATCAGCATTCCTGTATTTGCAAAGACAACATGGAACCCTGCTACAGAAAGTGCATATTTCGCTTTTGGAATCAGTCTTTAAGAAATACAAAATACAAATACAATAGCGTATGAAAAGAATTGAGGCAATTATCCGTAAAACAAAGTTTGAGGAGGTAAAAGAAGCACTGTTAAGTTCAGACATCGACTGGTTTGAATATCATGATGTGCACGGTATTGGCCAGTCACGACAGGATCGTATCTACCGTGGTGTTATCTATAGCACCGATATGATCGAGCGTATAGCCATCACCATCGTGTGCCGTGAGGTATGCGTTGAAAACACCATCAACACCTTATTAAAGATTGCACATACCGGTGAGATTGGCGATGGACGAATCTTTGTCAGCGAAATGCTCGACTGCTACTCTATCCGCACAGGTGAGCATGGTGATGTAGTTCTTCGAGACAGAAAATAACCCTTAAACGATTTTTATTATGTTACTTATGGATATTGATGCTGCCGAGATGAAAGAGGCGGCAGTGAGCATTGTAAACGGAGTTGATACAATCTGGGTGCTTTTAGGTGCCATCCTTGTATTCTGGATGCAGCCAGGCTTTGCACTTGTTGAAGCAGGCATGACACGTGCTAAAAACACAGCAAATATTTTGATGAAGAACTTCTGCGACTTCATGGCAGGTTCTATCCTATACTGGATAATGGGTTTCAGCTTGATGTATGGAGCCGGAAACGCATTCTTTGGCTGGGAAGGTTTCTTCTTTATTGGTGAAGACAGCAATGTACCAGCAGAATGTACCTTCATTTTCCAGACTGTATTCTGCGCAACAGCAGCAACAATTGTTTCGGGTGCTATGGCAGAACGAACCAAGTTCTCTATGTACCTTATATATAGTATTATTATCTCTGCAATTATCTACCCTATCGAAGGACACTGGTCTTGGGGAGGCGGTTGGCTTTCAGAAATGGGATTTCACGACTTTGCCGGCTCTACCGTAGTTCATCTTTGTGGTGGTGTTCTGGCTTTGGCAGGCGCAATTGTACTGGGTCCTCGTATCGGCAAATACGGCAAAGACGGCAAGTCACGCGCTATCCCCGGTCACAGCCTCACACTGTGTGCACTGGGTGTGTTCTGCCTTTGGGTAGGTTGGTTTGGTTTCAACCCATGTTCTACAGTTGCAGCTGCAGGATACGACAATGCACGCTCTATGGCACACGTATTCGTTACTACCAATATGGCAGCAGCAAGTGGTGGCGTGGCAGCATTGGTTTACACCTGGTTGGTAGATGGAAAGCCATCTCTTTCTATGGTATGTAATGGTGTTCTGGCAGGTTTGGTAGGTATTACCGCTGGTTGCGACTGTGTTGACATCTGGGCTTCTTTTGTAATCGGTTGGGTTGTTTCTGTTGCCATGTGTGTATCTGTAAACTTCCTGGATAAGGTTTGCAAGATTGACGATCCTGTTGGCGCAGTATCAGTTCATGGTGTAGGCGGTTTGCTGGGTACCATCTTAACCGGTGTATTCGCTAATCCTGCAATCTATACAGATCCCGACTCTGCTGCCGACATTGCCAACATCACAGTTGGAACACAAACAATCGGTGCTTTGGCTGTAACTGCATTTGCATTTATCCTTGGCCTCATCATATTCCTTATCATTAAGCACACCCATGGTTTGCGTGTAGAAAAGCGAATTGAAGAAGAAGGTTTGGATATCTACGAGCACGGAGAGGCTGCATACAACTAACA
>JAGHTY010000182.1 GCA_018065125.1 Candidatus Minthousia equi | reverse complement strand
CCATAGTACATCTCACCTACCGCTGTGGCATTTGCATCGTTTGTCAAACCTACAGTGATACCCAGCTGATCTTGCAGCAAGGCAGCCAAAGGCAACTCTTCGTGCCAAGGCAGGTTCATTGCACGGTCAATAATATTACGGTAATAGTTGGCATTAGGTGCACCAATACCCATTGCCTTTATCTTGTCTGAACCTCCGACCTTTTCAATCATGACGCTCAGTTTTTCACATATAGCAGGAACAAAATCGTAAACTGTTGCATAGTCACGCGTATTAACCATATCACTTTCGATGATATGGCCACGAGCATTGACGATGGCAAATCGGGTAATGGTACTACCAATGTCCATTCCGATTACATAAGGTCTTTGAATTTGTCTTAACATAGTTAGTTCTTCCTCCAAAAAATATTACTTTATGTTTTTCATTGTTGCAAATATATGCTTTTTTTATGTTTTCCCAAAGCAATTATTCCAAAAATTGAAAGTTTTTCATAACTTTGCATAGAAATGAGTCTATCAACACAAAGTTGATACAATAACTTTGACAAAATATGCCAGGAAATCATGAACAAATTGTGCTTAGTCTCATCAGGGATGCCATCAAAGACACCCCCTTTGAGAACCATGTTTTTCTGGTAGGCGGTGCGGTGAGAGATGAACTGATGGGCTTCGCCATAAAGGATATCGACCTTTGTGTAGACATTCCCAATGGCGGAATTGAACTGGCAGAGTGGATTACGCTACAACTAAATGGCAAGCACACCAAGCTAAACCCACTGCGATTTCCTGCCTACGGAATAGGCAAATTCTACCTAAAATCGTATCCAGAAGTAAAAGTTGAGTGCGCTCAAACAAGGAAGGAAATATACAATAATCCTGAAAGCAGAAATCCAATCACAACATTTGCCAACATAAGCGAAGACTGCTTTAGAAGGGATCTTACCATCAACGCACTATATAAGAACATATCTACAGACGAGGTTCTGGATTTTACAAGATGGGGACTCCCCGACCTAAAGAACCATATCATCCGTACACCACGCGAGCCCTTCATCACTTTTAACGAAGATGCCCTGCGCGAATTGAGAGTGATTCGTTTCGCTTCAAGATTTCAATGGCAAATTGAAGCAGGAACACTGAAAGGCATTGCTGACAATGCACAACGCCTTGAAACCATTACCCAAGATAGAATCACGGAAGAGATTGGCAAGATTCTCCTTACGCCAAAACCATCCTTAGGACTTTCACTTCTAAGGGATTGTGGACTGTTGCAATACACAATCAAAGAAATTGATAAAATTACAATAAGTATTTGGCAGAATCTACTGAATCTTATAGATAATTGCCTACCAGAACTGGAGTGTAGACTAGCAGCACTGTTTTCTTCCACAAATGACGAAAAACTAGTGTTGCAACGGTTGAATTTCCCTGTAACCACGATTAAAAGGGCCGTTGAGATAAAGAAACTATATTTGGAACTAAACACGGTACCTGCACTCGTTATCGAACCCGAAATCAGACGTTGGCAAATGCGTTGCGGAGGCAATTGGGATGCGGTTTTGAGCTTGTTGCACACTACTAATCCTGCAACGGCTACACACCTACAAGAAAAGACTGTGTGCATGATACAAGAAGGTAGCGCCTGCTTCGGGATGAAACTACCCCTTAACGGACAGGATATCATTAAACATTTCAATCTAAAGCCAGGACCTGCCATCAAAATG
>JAGHTY010000192.1 GCA_018065125.1 Candidatus Minthousia equi | reverse complement strand
ACAACGGACAACAGACAACAGACTCTGCGTCTTTGCGTCTCTGCGACTTTGCGACCACTTGTTGACTTATAAGAAAAATAACATTATATATATTATGGCAAAAGAACTGAAGAATCTTACCAAGCGTTCGGAGAACTACTCACAGTGGTATAACGAACTGGTGGTAAAGGCCGATTTGGCAGAGCAGTCGGCTGTTCGTGGCTGTATGACCATCAAGCCATACGGCTATTCTATCTGGGAAAAGATGCAGCGTGCCCTTGACGATATGTTCAAGGCAGAAGGTGTGCAGAATGCTTATTTCCCACTGCTGATACCAAAGTCATTCCTGTGCCGTGAGGCAGAGCACGTAGAAGGTTTTGCCAAGGAATGTGCCGTGGTAACTCACTATCGTTTGAAGAATGATCCAGAAGGAAATGGTGTGGTAGTTGATCCAGAAGCTCGTCTGGAAGAGGAACTGATTGTTCGTCCTACCAGCGAAACCATCATCTGGAATACTTATAAGAACTGGATTAACTCTTACCGCGACCTGCCTTTGCAGATTAACCAGTGGGCAAATGTTATGCGCTGGGAGATGCGTACACGTATGTTCCTGAGAACATCAGAGTTCCTGTGGCAGGAAGGACACTGTGCCTACGCTACACGCGAGGAGGCAGAGGCAAACGCACAGCGCATGCTGAAGGTGTATGCTAACTTTGCCGAGAACTGGATGGGGGTTCCTGTAGTTCAGGGTGTTAAGAGTGAAACAGAGCGTTTTGCAGGTGCACTTGATACCTATACCATCGAGGCTATGATGCAGGATGGAAAGGCATTGCAGAGCGGTACCAGTCACTTCTTGGGACAGAATTTTGCCAAGGCATTCGAGGTTCAGTTCGTTGACAAGGAAAACAAGCTGGATTATGCATGGGCTACTTCTTGGGGCGTATCAACCCGCTTGATGGGTGCCTTGATTATGACACATAGCGATGACAATGGTTTGGTATTGCCTCCAAAGTTGGCACCTATCCAGGTAGTTATCGTTCCTATTTATAAAGGTGACGAGCAGTTGGCTGCTATCTCAGAAAAGGCAAATGCCATTGTTGCCAACCTACGTGCAAAAGGTATCAGCGTGAAGTATGATGATGCCGACAACAAGCGTCCTGGATTCAAGTTTGCTGATTATGAACTGAAGGGTGTGCCTGTTCGTTTGGTAATGGGTGCTCGCGACCTAGAGAACGGTACCGTAGAGGTAATGCGTCGTGATACCTTGGAGAAGGAAACCCGTCAGCTGGAAGGCATTGAGGCATATGTAGAGCAGTTGCTGGCAGATATTCAGGTGAACATCTTCAACAAGGCTAAGGCATACCGTGATTCTCGCATCCAGAAGGTTGATACCTACGAAGAGTTCAAGGAGAAAATTGAAGAAGGTGGATTCTTCCTTTGCCACTGGGATGGCACTGCCGAGACCGAGGCTAAGATTAAGGAAGAGACAAAGGCTACCATCCGTTGCGTTCCATTTGGCTATCCAGATGAAGAGGGCGTAGATATGGTAACAGGCAAGCCTTCACACAGAAGAGTATTGATTGCTAGAAGTTACTAAATAGACAACAGACAACGGACTACAGACAACAGTCATGATAATAAAAAGGGAGTCACTTCATTGAAGGACTCCTTTTTATTATTGATTACAATTACTCAAAACTCATAACCCAATACTCATTGCTGAAGAATAAGGTATGTCATGTAACTGAAATAAATCAGCAGCATGGTGATGCCTTCCTTTCGGGTAAGCTTGAAATCTGTACGGGCAAAGACCCACAGCAGGATGCTACAACCAAACTGCATCAACAAGTCGATGTAGGTGATGTTACCCATCTTCAAAGGTGTAACGGTAGAGCTGACACCCAGAATCAACAGGATATTGAAGATGTTGCTACCCACGGCATTACCAATAGCAAGACCCGATTTGTTTTTCAATGCTGCAACGATAGAGGTGGCAAGTTCGGGAGCAGATGTTCCCAGTGCTACGATGGTAAGACCCACCAGCGACTCGCTCCAACCCATCATGAAGGCAAGGCTAGAGGCAGAATCCACAAACAGTTGTCCACCCCACAAAAGACCAGTTAGGCCCAATGCCACAAACAGCAGTATCTTCCAAACAGGTGCCTGAGGTATTTGCTCCTCGGTTTTTTCATCCTCTTTCTTTCGCTCCGACATGGCTGTAAGGATGGTGTAATACAGGAAGATAGCAAATACGCAAAGCATCATTAAACCGCTTTGACGAGTGATTTCATTGTTAACATCCCCATTGATGAAGGCACCCGATGCAGAGATAAGCAATAAGAGTGCAGCAATGATGCTCCATGGGATATCCTTGCCAATTGCCTGCTTTGATATGGTGATAGGGCAAATAAGGGCTGTGGCACCCAGGATGACCAATGTGTTGGCAAGGTTACTTCCCACAACATTACCAATGGCAAGTTCTGGTTTTCCTTCAAGACCAGAGATTACAGAGACTACCATTTCGGGCATGCTGGTACCAAAGGCAACAACGGTAAGGCCAATGAGCAACTCCGACACGTGAAGTCGGCGTGCTATATTCGAAGCACCATCCGTAAGCAGGTCGGCACCGAACACAATCATTGCCACGCTTACAATCAGAATAAGGATGTTTAGAATCATAATTCAAGTGTTTTGACTGCAAAAATACAATATTTTGTTTGTTGAATCGAAATCAAAGCATTAAATTTGCAAAAAACACACAAAAACTGATGCTAACCTTATTTTTGGCTACGCTATTTTGCTTACTTGTATGCGTGGTCTGTTATATTCTGATGGTTCGCAGGCAAAGACATGAGCACGAACATCTTCGCACTTTGATTGAGGAAAACGAAGGGCGGGTATTGTCTTGTATCGGTTCTGGCATCTTTGTCTGGAATGTCACACCAGAGTATTGTAAATCGCTTCGTCGCAAGGAAGGAAAACTGAATACTATTCAAGAAACGTTTTATTCAGAAGATAATCTGCGCGATTTGGTTCATCCAGAAGATTGGCATCTTATCTATGACATCCTGAATCCACAGGAACCAGTTCCCCCCACAGCTATTCAATTGCGTGTAAAGAATAAGGAAGGCGTATATCAGTGGAATCAGATGGAGTATGAAATTACCTTTGATAGCCAGCAGCGTTTTTCCATGACAGGATTCTCCTATAATGTCCAGGACCATAAGGATGAAGAAGAAAGACTGAAGAAAAACCGTACTATTATAGAAAAGGTGTCGTTAAAGCAGTCGTTCCTTGCCAATATGTCGAACCAGATTCGTACACCTATGACAAACATCGTAAGTATGTCAACCCTTCTTTCTTCGCCTGAAGGAAAGGAGCTCTCGGTGGATGAGCGCGACATGTTTCGCACCATGTTGAAGGAAAATGTGAACAAACTGCTGAAAACCACAGCCAATGTGCTGCAGTTCTCGCATCTTGAAACCAATGAAATGCCGCTGGATATCAAGATCTATAACCTGAGGCAGTTGCTTGAAGAAGTGTATATGGTGAATGCTCATATCAACAGGAAAGGGGTGCAGCTAGAATACTATCCTATTGATGAGAAAGAAACGATACAGGTAAAGAC
>JAGHTY010000128.1 GCA_018065125.1 Candidatus Minthousia equi | reverse complement strand
ATCTTTCATTATTAATTTACCTTTAAACTTCTAAACCTTTAAACCTTTAAACCTTTAAAATGGTAAATCGTCTGTTGAATCAGCAGATTCCTCCATCATTGCAGGAGCAGCTGTTGGGAAAGGTGCTGCGTCTACTGGAGGGAATGGAGCTGCTGGTTGCTGTGTTGCTTCTACTCTTACCACATTAAAGGAACGGATAGAATTATACCAACGACCCTCAAACTCTCTTGCATCAATATCGAAAGAAACTGTCAGTTCCTCTCCTACCTGAACATTAAACTGGTTGATCTTGTCTTCACCAAAAATGTCAAAACACATTTTACGAGGGAAACGATCCATTGTTTCCAAAACGTATGACTGTACTGCCCAAGGATTACCTGTAGCTTTTGCTACGCCTGTTCTTTTCTCCAGAACAGCAATTATTTTTCCACTAAGTTCCATATCTAAATTTTAAATCGTCGCGAAATTACTAAAATAGTCTTTAATGAACTAATTTTTCAAATTCTTTTTTCGTAATTCTAATAAGTTTTTCGTAAATTTGTACCCAATAAGAATTATCAATAAAATCAATAATACCATAATGAAATTTTCGGTTTCAAGCAAGGCTCTATCAGCCCAACTAAGCGCATTAGGACGTGTAGTAAGCTCAAAGAATTCTTTGGCTATACTTGAGAACTTTTTGTTCGAAATCAGCGGTAACACACTCACTCTTACCGCATCAGACAGTGAAACAACACTCACCTCTTCTATCGAGATTATCGACAGTTTAGAGGATGGTCGTTTCACCATCAGTTCAAAAACAATGCAGGAAGCCCTGAAAGACATTCCTGAGCAGCCTATTACCTTTGAGGTTAACGCTTCTAGTCTTGAAATGACCATTCACTACCAGAATGGTAAATACAACCTGTTTGCACAAAGTGCCGACGACTATCCTCTTCCTGTAGCATTGAATGAAGAGGCCGTATCAATGAGCATCAAGTCGGATATTCTCCTGAATTCTGTCGAGCGCACATTCTTCGCTGCTTCTACCGATACGCTTCGTCCTGTGATGAACGGTATCTTCTTTGACGTAACACCAGATTGCGTAACACTGGTAGCAACCGATGGTCACAAGCTTGTGCGCTGTCGCAATTACAACACCCAGATCGGACAGAATGCTTCATTTGTGTTACCTAAGAAACCTGCACAGATGCTGAAGAACATCTTCTCAAAGGATGGTAATGACATTGAAGTAAGCTTCGACGGTCGCAATGCTGTATTCCAGAGCGAAAACGTAAAGATGGTTTGTCGTCTTATCGAGGGTCGTTTCCCTAACTATAACGCAGTTATTCCTAAGGATAACCCATATACCATTACCATTAACCGCCAGGGATTGCTAAGTGCACTGAAGCGTGTGCTGGTATTCGCATCAGAAGGTGCTATGCTGGTAAAGCTTACCCTTTCTGTAAACGAATTGATGGTAAGCGGACAAGATGTGGATTTCTCTACATCTGCCGAGGAACACCTGGCATGTGCATACAGTGGCGTTCCTATGAGCATCGGTTTCAAGGGCACATTCCTTATCGACATCCTGAACAACCTGAGTGGTGATGATGTTGTCATTGAACTGGCAGATCCTTCTCGTCCTGGAGTAATGGTTCCTGCAGAACAGGAAGGCGGCGAAGATGTATTGATGCTGTTGATGCCAATGATGTTGAATGATTGATTGGATAAGCAAGGATGGCACAGTTAAACCTGAAGAAACCTATTGTATTTTTCGACTTAGAGACAACCGGAACAGATGTCTCTAAGGATAACATAGTAGAAATCAGCCTTATCAAGGTCTTTCCTGATGGGCATGATGAAGAAACTACCATGCGCATCAACCCAGGGCGTCATATCCCTGAGCAAGCTACAGAAGTGCACCACATCACCGACGAAGATGTAAAAGACTGTCCTACCTTCAAGCAGGTAGCAGCAAAAATTGCAGACATTCTTCGTGGAAGCGACTTGGCAGGTTTCAACTCTAACCGTTTCGACATTCCATTGCTTGCAGAGGAGTTTCTGAGAAACGGCTATAACATTGACTTAACCCAGACACGCTTTGTAGATGTTCAGAACATCTATCACAAGCTGGAGCGCAGAACATTGGTAGCAGCCTATAAGTACTATTGTGGAAAGAACCTTGAGGAAGCACATTCTGCTAATGCAGATACCAGAGCTACCTATGAGGTTTTGAAAGCACAGATCGACAAATACCCAGACGACCTGAGCAACGACATTGACTTCCTGAGTACCTACTCAAAGATGAACAACAATGTTGACCTGGCTGGTAGAATGGTGTATAATGAGAAAGGGGTTGAAGTATTCTCTTTTGGAAAATACAAAGACCAACCTGTTGAGGAAGTCCTGTTGCGCGACCCAGGCTACTTTGGCTGGATACTGCAAAGTGATTTCCCACTGGAAACAAAGCAGGCATTGACACGTATTCGTTTGAAATCACGCAAATAAATATGCTGAAAGGAAAGAAAATTGTTCTAGGTATAACGGGTAGTATAGCAGCCTACAAAGCATGCCAGATTATCCGTTTACTTGTGAAGGCTGGAGCCGAAGTACAAGTAGTCATCACCCCAGCAGGAAAAGAATTCATCACGCCTATTACCTTGTCGGCACTTACCAGCAAGCCTGTAATTAGCGAATTCTTCTCTCAGCGCGACGGGACATGGCACAGTCATGTATCACTTGGACTTTGGGCCGACGCAATGGTCATTGCACCTGCAACGGCTTCTACCATTGGCAAGATGGCACACGGTATTGCCGACAACATGCTGATAACAACTTATCTTAGCATGAAGGCACCAGTATTCGTGGCACCTGCTATGGACTTAGACATGTTTGCACACCCTTCTACCCAGAATAACCTGGAGATACTGAAGAGCTACGGTAACCACATCATTGAACCTGCTAGCGGAGAACTGGCAAGTCATCTGGTTGGCAAAGGCCGCATGGAAGAACCCGAAACAATTGTTGAGGAGTTAGACCGCTTCTTTGAAAGTCAGGAACCAAACGACCTAAAGGGTAAGCGTGTCATGATTACCGCAGGTCCTACCTACGAAAAGATAGACCCTGTGCGCTTCATAGGCAACTATTCATCAGGCAAGATGGGCTTTGCTTTGGCCGAAGCATGTGCAAAGCGTGGAGCAGAGGTAGAACTGATTTCTGGTCCTGTTACTATCGATATTCAGCATCCAAACATAAAGCGCACAAACGTAGAATCTGCTCAGCAGATGTACGAAGCATGCATGCAGGTATTCCCTACTTGCAATGCTGCAATCCTGTGTGCTGCAGTGGCCGACTTTACCGTTGACCATGTGGCAGATGAGAAGATAAAGCGCGAGAAAGACGACCTTGTGCTACAATTAAAGCCTACACAAGACATTGCTGCTAACTTGGGAGCCATCAAGACCGCATCACAGGTAATGGTTGGATTTGCACTGGAAACGCATAACGAAATGACAAATGCCCAGAAGAAGCTGCAAAAGAAGAACCTCGACTTTATCGTACTGAATTCCCTACAAGATGAAGGTGCAGGCTTCCGCATTGATACCAATAAGATTACCATTATCAGTGCTACAGAGGAAAAGCCATTCCCTGTAAAGCCTAAGAAGGAAGTTGCCGAGGACATTGTTTCAGAAATGGCAAGAATCATTAGCACAAAGGAATAATGCTGAAATCGCTTTTCATACAGAACTACACACTGATAGACAAGCAGGAAATCAGTTTTGAGAACGGTTTCTCTGTCATCACTGGCGAAACCGGTGCTGGTAAATCGGTTATGCTGGGTGCTATCAATCTATTGTTAGGACAAAGAACCGATGTGAAAAGCATTCGCAACGGAGCAGCAAAAAGCGTTATTGAGGCAAGCTTTCAGGTAACCTCTCCCCGCACGCTTTCCTTCCTGAAGGAAAACGAACTGGAGGATGGAAACGATTGCATCATCCGACGTGAAATCCTTGCTTCGGGCAAGAGTCGTGCATTCGTTAATGATACGCCTGTTCAGGTAACACTACTGAAAGAACTGGGTGAGCAACTGATTGATGTTCACTCACAGCATAAGAATCTTCTTCTAAACAATGAAGATTTCCAGATTAGCGTTCTGGATACTTTAGCAGCAAACAAAGAAGAACGAAATGCCTATACCAATGCATATCAGCAATACAAGGAAGCTAAGAAAGCATTGGAAAAGGCCGAGCAGGAAGCTGCTAATAGCAAGGCCGAGGAGGATTTCCTTTCCTATCAGTTAGAGCAACTCACAGAAGCAAAACTGCAAGAAGGCGAACTGGAGGAACTGGAAGAGGAAGCAGAACTACTTAACCATGCTGAGGAAATCAAGCAGAACCTTTACGAAAGCTATGCTTATCTGCAAGGTGAAGAAGGCGGAATCCTATCAAACCTACGAAGTGCCATCAATGCACTCAACAGTGTAAGTCATGCTTATGCAAAGAGTCAGGAATGGTCAGAGCGCTTAAACTCCACTTACATTGAAATCAAGGATATTGCCGACGAGGTCGAATCAGATGCAGAAAGCATCGAATTCAATCCTCAGCGACTGGAATATGTAAACGATCGTCTTGATACGCTTTACAGCCTACAGAAAAAACATGGCAAGGACTCTATCGAAGAACTGATAGAACTACGTGATGAACTGAAGGCAAAGCTTAGCTTCATTGAAAACAGCGAGGAAGAAATCAAGCAGTTAAAGGCGAAAGTTCAAACAGCATTCACTACCCTAAAGGCAAAGGCAAAAGACTTAACCAGCACTCGAACAAAAAGCGCAAAGCTTGTTGAGAAAGAGATGGTTAAGCGTCTTGTTCCATTAGGCATGCCAAATGTAGCATTCAAGGTAGAACTAACATCCCTAGATAATTTCACACTTAACGGAAACGACTCCGTTCGCTTCCTCTTCAATGCCAACAAGGGCATACAGCTACAGGAACTAAGCCAGATTGCATCAGGTGGTGAAATAGCACGTGTAATGCTTTCATTGAAGGCATTGATGGCTGGTGCTTCCGAACTACCTACCATCATATTCGATGAGATAGATACAGGTATCTCTGGCCAGATAGCCGAGAAGATGGCATATATCATGAAAGAGATGGGCGAAAACGAACGACAGGTTATCAGCATTACTCACCTACCTCAGATTGCAGCCAAAGGAAAGGCACACTATAAAGTATTCAAGGAAGATAACAACGACTTGACCACAAGTCACATCATACGTCTTACAGACGAGGAACGAATCAACGAAATTGCAAATATGCTTAGTGGTTCATCACTTACCCAGGCAGCCATAAGTAATGCAAAGGAATTATTAAAGAATTAGCTATGTTCGAGAAAAACGAAATGATATTTGGCATTCGTGCCGTAATAGAAGCCATCGAAGCTGGCAAGGAAATCGACAAGATTCTTATCAAGCGTGATTTGGGCGGAGACCTTGCAAAGGAGCTCTTTGCAGCACTAAAGCAAACTACCTGTCCTGTTCAGCGTGTACCTATAGAACGCCTTAACAAAATCACCCGTAAGAATCACCAGGGGGTTATCGCCTATATTTCTGCCATCACCTACCAAAAGGCCGAGGACATCGTTCCTATGCTCTTCGACGAGGGCAAGAACGGCTTGATTGTACTTCTGGATGGCATTACCGATGTGCGTAACTTTGGAGCCATTGCACGTACCTGCGAATGTGCGGGTGTAGATGCCATTATCATACCAAAGAAGAATAGCGTAAGCGTAAATGCAGATGCTATCAAGACTTCTGCAGGCGCATTGCATACCATTCCGGTTTGTCGTGAAAACAACATTTTAGATACCATCAAGTTCCTGAAGGAATCTGGTTTTCATGTTGTTGCAGCAACAGAGAAAGGTGATTACGAGTACGATAAGGCCGACTATAAAGACCCTATCTGCATCATCATGGGTGCCGAAGATACAGGCATTCCTTACGAGCATCTGGCACTTTGCGACGAATGGGTAAAGATCCCTATTCTTGGCACCATTGAAAGCCTGAACGTATCAGTTGCAGCAGGTATTCTAATCTACGAAGCAGTTAAACAAAGAAAAGCAGAATAACAATGAAAAGATATATAACTCTATTCACCCTGCTGGCTGTATTTGCCACAACCTTTGCACAAGGATGGGTTTCACAAGCCAGCAAGGCGGTATTCTCGGTTGTTACCTACGACAAGGATGGCAACGTACTGAACAATGGAAATGGTTTCTACATTTCTGGAGATGGTACAGCCATCGCTGATTACAACCTTTTCAAGAATGCACAAAAGGCAGTGGTAATAGATGCTACTGGTCAGAAAAGCGATGTGCTGTTTATATTAGGTGTAAACGACATGTACGACATAGTCAAGTTTCAGACAGCATCTAAAAAGAACAGCTTCCTTACCCTGGCAGCAAAAGGCAAGAAAGGCGATACCGCCTATATCCTTCCCTACAAGGCCACTTCGACTCAGAAGGCAAGCATCAAGGATGCTTCCGACGTAGCAGGCAGCTATGCTTTCTATACCTTGGGCATTGCTACCTCTGAAAAGAATGTAGGCTGTCCTCTTCTTAATGCCAACGGACAGGTTCTGGGACTTATGCAGAAAGGTACTGCTACCGAATGTTATGCAATGGCAGCTAATTATGCAAACGAACTGAAGGTAAACGGATTATCCGCAAACGACTATACACTTAACAGCATTGGCATCATGAAGGCACTACCTGATAATCCTGCCGATGCAGAAGTATTCCTGCTCATGGCACAGAACGCTGATGTTAATACCTATCAGGCATTACTGAATCAGTTTATCAGCAAGTTCCCTAATGAGTCTGAAGGATACCTAAAGCGTGCACAACTGGAAATCGACCTACAGCAGCATGCAGAGGCTGAGGCCGACCTAAAGACATATTTTGAGAAGCATGCAGATAAGGCTGACGCACACTATAATCTTGGTAAGCTTTACTACACATACGCTTCGCTTCACTTACCAAACCCATACAGCGACTGGAACCTCGACAAGGCTCTTTCAGAAACACAGCAGGCTGTAGATGGCAGCAACCGCGCCATTTATGTAAGACAGAAGGCTGATATCCTTCTTGACCAGGAAAAGAACCAGGAAGCGTTTGATACATACGCCAGTCTTATTGATTCTGAACTGAAAGACAATGCTCTGGTATACACTTTTATGGCTCAGTGCAAGAAAAACATGAATGCCAGTGAAGACGAAATCATTGCTATGCTGGATAGCGCAGTAGCACAATACGAAAAGCCTTATGGTACCGAGGCATATCCTTATCTCTATGCACGCGGACTTAGAAAGATTGAGGCAGAAAGGTATCGTGATGGCATTAACGACCTGAACGAGGTAGAGCACATCTTTGGTGGTCGTGCTCCTGCAGGCTTCTACATGCAGCGTGAAAAGGCCGAAATGAAATGTCGCATGTACCAGCAGGCTGCTGATGATATCGACGAAGCCAGTCGTCTGGAACCATACAACGTGGAAATACTTACCGAGAAGGCATCGGTATATGTTACCTTAAAAGACTACGACAAGGCTTCTACTGCAGCCCAGCAAGTAATAGCGCTTGCTCCCGACTCTCCTTATGGTTACCGCCTCTTAGGTTTCTGTCAGCTAAACCAGAACCAGAAGAAAGCAGGCTTAGAAAACCTCAGGAAAGCAAAGGAACTGGGTGATGAGAATGCAGATGTAATTATCCAGAAATACGGAAAGTAAAACAAAAAGCCAGCAATTAATGCTGGCTTTTTTTATTCTATTACCTTCTTTATACCCGACAAATCACTATCTTTTCTATCACATAGTTCATTTTCATTTATACTTCTGGATATTGAATTTTTATGATCAGGGTCTGTCATAACTATATTAATTCCTGTATATCCCTGTCTACTCTCTCCATCGTCTATTTCTTCAATCATATCGTTAATAACTCTACTTAACTCTGAATTTGAAGCAATTATGTAATGAGGTTTTGGCACGTTATACCAAAGTTCGTTAGCTCTTTGCTCATCTTCCTCAAGAAGCCTGCTCCATGAATCATATACAGCCTGAATGTCACTAATTTCACAAAAGGAAGGTGAAATTTCCACAATGATATTATACTCACCATTCTCCTCTGTAATGTCTGTTACTACAATCGTTTCTGATTTGTTTATTTTAATCGGCAGTCTGTCTGAATACTTTGTTGAGCTTGAACTACTATTCTTTGCACCAGAACAACTAACAAACAACGCAAGCGTTATTAACGCTAAGAAGATTAAAATGTATTTCTTCATATCTTGATAATTATACTATTGCGATATTACTTTACTTACCACCTTTCACCTTATACTCAACCACAGTATAGAAAGATTTCTCTTCACTGGTACGCCTTACCGACAGAGTTAACTTACCTTGCTTTTCTGGAGTAACAGTCATATAGATGTTCCCTTTTTCATCTTTTTGCCATTCCCTATACCATGTTCCTTCGTTTATTACTGCCCATTCCACACCCGATTCAGGATGTATCTTGATATTATACGCCTTACCTATTTTAATATTACCAGAAAATGGAATTGAACGAGCTTTGAACCTGTCGCTATCAATAGAATAGAAAGTTGGCAGTGTCTTTATCTTTTCTGTTAGGATAGCATTAAGAAGCACAGTTCCATTTACGCCAATACTACTTAACGGACGGCAGAAAGGCAATTTCTTGAACTGTGCAGAATTATATGCTGTTTGCATTAGTTGCCACTTTGTATCGTCAGGGAAATGCGAGAAGAACATCCAGCTTGGGTCAACATCAAACCACATGCTATGGTCTTTCTTTCTGGTAAACACCTTTCCATCTACACTACCCGCTCCCCATGTTGGATCGAGCAGGGTATATTTACCATCCAGTTTTACCGTTACCCATGCATGACTGCCAAAATCGTTGTTACCTGTTTTTGCCAGGCCAACAATAATGTAACATTGTAGTCCTACCTCCTTTGCCAAACAATAATAAAGTTCACTATATGCCTGACACACACCTTTCCTTGCATCCCAGCATTCATCCACATGATAAATTTTGTAATCTGTGTCGTAGGCAATGTTGTCGCAAATCCAATTATATATCGCTAAGGTTTTCTCTCTATCAGTTCGGCATCCTTTTGTTATATCTGCAGCCACACCGCTCCAGTTGCGATTTGTCCTTACGTACTGTTCCGATTTCAGATTCTTCTTCTTTATACCAGATAAGCTTATCTGAGCCTGAGCAGTAGCAACAACCACCAGCATCAACACGGCAAATATTGAAATTAACTTTTTCATCTTAAGTCACTGTATAAAACTACCAAATCTTCATTTATCACGCTTTGCGTCTTTGCGTCTCAGCGACTTTAAACTAATCTGATACTGGGCGAACAGAGCGACCGTAAAGGCGATTGTAGTAGTTTGTGCTGTGGTAGCCGTTATTGAAGCCCAGGCCACAGGCATTGTCGGAGCTACCAGAATCAAGCGTACTTGACCAATAGTGCCCATACTCACCCACGCCGTAAGAACCTGTGTCAAGGCGACAACCTGCAACAGGCAGGAAGATGCTATTACCGTTAGGACCTGTTACTACATAACCGTTATGGCCACCTTTTGAATTCCATTTCCAGGTGCACTTCTTACTAAGTTCTGCAAGCTCTTCATCAGTTGGCATGCGCCAGGTTCCACCCCAATTCTCACGTGCAGTATCATGCCCACTATCTGGCTCTATCCTTTTATTACTACCAACATTGTAAAAACCCCAGTTATCACCATTGTCATCCAGACAGTCGAAACAGTTGGCGAATGTATATTCTGATTTTGTTGTTGTTTCACCCCAGGCATAGTAGCCACCATCTTCTTCTGGCGACTCTGCACCCACATTACATGTTGCCCACTTCACAGATAGCCCTAAATCTACCCAATCGTGCCCATTGAAATCGCTCACAACCGGCTTATTGGGTCTTATTGGTTGGTTCTGAAATACTGGACGAACAGAGAAACCATAACTACGGAGATTATTATCCTTGTCGCGGATGCTGCCACCAAAAAGTAGGTACTGCGCACCATAAGAGGCGAAAGGAGAAAGCGTACTAGACCAATAACAACCATATTCATTCACGCGGTTAGAACTCTTGTCGTAACGATAACCTGATACGGGAAGAAAAATGCTGTTACCATTAGGGCCAGTTACTACATAACCATTATATCCACCCTTTGAGCCCCACTTCCAAGTACACTTACTATAGAGTTCCTCAAGTTCCTCTATTGTTGGCATGCGCCATGAACCACCCCAGTTCTCGCGGGCTGTATCATGACCGCTGCTGGGTTCAAGTTTTGTTTTGCCATCTGTCTTGTAAAAACCCCAGTTATCACCATTGTCATCCAGACAGTCAAAACATGTGCCCCATGTATAGTTTGATTTGGTACTAGTTTCACCCCATGCGTAATAACCACCAAAACCCTCTGGAGAACTTGCACCCACATTGCAGGTTGCCCACATTACAGACAGGCCAAGGTCAACATAGCCATGCCCGTTATCATATCCTGTGGCATCACTCACCTTTACAGAAGCTGGTTTTGGCTTGTTTGCTGCAGGCTTATTTTCACTTGGTTTTGGGTGCTTACCTTTGTACTTACATTTTGCCATAGACAAACCACATGTAGGGCATGTCTTACTTGGACCCTGTGCCTGAGCCTCAACACTAAATGTCAAAGCTAGCACCATGATAATTATTGATAACATGTTTTTCATAACTGTTCTGTTTTATGTTTCACACTGCAAATTTAGGGATAATTACCTAAACCCACACAATACAAAACCTCATTCTGTACGAACTCAACAGGTTTACTTGACGAACTACTATGCTTTCTACAGGGTTTTAAGGTATTCCAAGAAATCGTTCAACCTAATCACATCAACCTTAGGGAATGGAATATCCTTTAACCCACGAAAATGTTTATCTTCAGAAACAATGCATTTAGCATTGGCTTTTATCGCGCAGTCAACAAACTTATTATCATCTTCATCTTCTTCAATCAAGTCAAAATGATAATAAACCTCTATGTGTTCTGTATTTGAACGATTAAGTATAGCTGATACCACATTACGTGCCACTTCACGCGAACCAGTACGTCGTCCTATTATTTCTTCATACTCATTAAGTATTTCATCAGAAACACATAAACAATATTTCCCTGTCATGAAATCACGCCATACAGGGAAATAAACACTATCTCGCTTTAAAGACGAAATTAAGCAATTAGTATCTAACACAATCCTCTCCATAACCTATCGAGCATTGTTTGGAACTCTGTCGTGCTCACCTGCCCACGACTGTACATCTGCCGTTGACAGTAAACCTTCATTGCACAGTCTGTCCATTTCGTCCAAAGCTTTGTTTGAGAAATATTCAGCAATCAAGTCTCTGATATCTCTCATTTCTTTTTCATCATTAACCCTTGCAATACTGTCTAGTATCTGCATCTGGTACGGAGAAATTACTGCCTGCATTGTTATTGATATTTAAATTAAACTTCACAAAAGTAGATAAATTTCAGTATTCACCAAAATTATAAGCATTAATTTTATGATAGAGCCAATCAGCAAATATAGCATCAATCTGTTACAGGGCGAATTGAAAGACCGAAATTACGATCGCTAACAATCGTATCGCGACCTCTATTGTTGAAGTATATACTTCGAGCACCACGAGAGAAAATCTTATCTAGCGTACTGGAATAATAATCTCCTGTTTCACCTAAGTTGTAAGTATTATCACCACCGCGACAACCAGCAGCAGGAAGGAATATACTATTCCCATTTGGGCCTGTAATCGTGTAGCCCTTATGCCCATTCTTAGTTGCCCAGTTCCAAGAACACTTATCTATTAGTTCTTCTATCTCAACAGCGGTGGGCATGCGCCATGTGCTACCCCAGTTTTCACGAGCCGTGTCATGTCCACTATCTGGGGTAATATGGGTTTTACCTCTCTCATTATAGACTTCCCAACTATCACCTTCATTATCCAAACAATCAAAACAATTGTTCCAATCATAATTACTTTTAGTACTTGTTTCTCCCCATGCGTAGTACCCTCCGAATTCCTCTGGTTTGTTGGCACCTACATTACAGGTAGCCCACTTTGTACCACTAGGAAGACCTAAATCTACCCACTCATGACCATTTATTTTACCCGTTGTTATTTTGGGGTGTTTGCCATTATACTGGCATTTTGACAGAGGCTTTCCACAAGAAGCACATTTCTTCTCTACAGGTGTAGGAGTTGGAACTGGCTTAGGGTGCTTACCCTTATACTGGCATTTTGCCATAGACAAACCGCATGTAGGGCATGTCTTGCTTGGCCCCTGTGCCTGGGCATCTACACATGCTAATGAAAGCATCAGAATGACTAATTGTAGAATGTGTTTCATGATTATATCAACCCTTAAACCCTTTAAACTCTTAAACTTTTTAAACTGGAGCCGAAGGCGACCCCAAACTAATCTGTGACAGGGCGAATAGAATGACCGCTACTGCGGATGCTGCCGTTAATCGTAATATGGTAGTCACTACAGAGAGTCAGAGTACGAGCAGAGTTGTCAGAATCAAGCGTTCCTGACCAATAGTAACCATCTTCACTCATGTAGCCCGAAAGCGTGCTGTAACGAAAACCTGCAGCAGGTAGGAATATGCTTTTACCATTAGGACCTGTAACTACATACCCGTTATGGCCACCCTTTGATGTCCATTTCCAAATACACTTGCTGTTGAGTTCCTCAAGTTCCTTTATTGTTGGCATACGCCAAGAACCACCCCAGTTCTGGCGGGCTGTATCATGGCCGCTGTTAGGTTCTATCTTTGTTTTGCCCCCAATCTTGTAAACGCTCCAGCTTTCACCGCAGTCATCCAAACAGTCAAAGCAGTTATCCCAGTCATATCTACTTTTGGTAGTAGTTTCTCCCCACGCATAGTAGCCACCATAATCTTCTGGTTTATCTGCTCCCACATTACAGGTTGCCCATTTTACTGATAGCCCTAAGTCCACCCATTCATAACCATTTATATTACCCGTAGTTGCCGAAGGCTTATTAGCTGTGGGCTTGTTTGCGGCAGGCTTTGGATGCTTACCCTTATACTGGCACTTAGCCATAGACAAACCACATGTAGGGCATGTCTTACTTGGACCCTGTGCTTGGGCAGTAAGCAACATCAACTGAAATAAAAGTGTGAATGCAAATAGGCGTTTCATAGTATGCTTAAGTTTATTTCTTCTAAGTTCATATTTAAACCTTACAAAGGTACAATAATTATCCGATACCCCCACTATCTTTTGAGCGTTTTTTATAACCTTGCATGTAATAGGAATTATCCAGAATAGAGAACAGAATCAAACGAAGCATGTAAAAAATCGCATTTATTTCGCTACGAACAGTAGTTTTTGTAGGTTCGTAGCGAAATAAAGCCATTTTTCTGCAAATATTCGGTTCCAATCTGTTATTCCTGTCGATGAACTGCTTTAACCGGAGCCGAAGGCGACCACTCGTTGACTTGTGGACTCGTTGACTTGTTGACCGTCGCAAAGCGACTAATCCGTGACAGGACGAACCGAGAAACCGTACCTGCGGCTGCAGCCGAACGGGATGTGGTAGCCGCTATCGAAGTACAAGCCGTCGGCAAGCGTACTCGACCAATAGCGACCTTCCTCACCCACGTCGTAAGAACTCGTGCCGCCCCGAAAACCGGCAGCAGGAAGGAAAATCATATTGCCATTAGGGCCAGTAACTACATAGCCGTTATGGCCACCCTTTGTGGTCCTCTTCCAGGTGCACTTGTCGTTCAGTTCCTCAAGCTCCTTTATTGTTGGCATTCGCCAGGTTCCACCCCAGTTCTGGCGGGCAGTATCGTGTCCGCTGTTAGGTTCAAGCTTGGTCTTGCCACCTTTCTTGTAAATACTCCAGCTACCACCATTGTCATCCAAGCAGTCAAAGCAATTACCCCATGTGTACTCTGACTTGGTGCTGGTTTCACCCCATGCGTAATAGCCACCATAGTCTTCTGGCTTGCTAGCACCTACATTACAGGTGGCCCACTTAACTGATAGACCAAGATCAACATATCCATGTCCGTTATCGTAACCTGTAGGTTCACTTACTTTTGCAGAAACAGGTTTTGGTTTTGGATGGCTACCACCATACTGGCACTTCGATACAGGTTTGCCACAAGTGGCACATTTCTTTTCTGTAGGTGTAGGAGCTGGCTTAGGATGCTTACCCTTGTACTGGCACTTTGCCATAGATAAACCACATGTAGGGCATTTCTTACTTGGCCCCTGCGCCTGGGTCTCAACGCTGAATGCCAGGGCAAACACCATGATAATTATTGATAACATGTTTTTCATAACTTATCTGAATACTTGGAATAATTACTATTTCTTTTGGGCGTTCAAAGATTCTTTTATATAGCTTCGTCTTATCAAGTAACTTAACACGCATAGTGCTACCATAAAGAACCCTACCACAAAAAGACAATAATTTATATTACTCTGATAGTTATCCTTTGCGGTTTCTATAACCTTAGGCTTTACAATGTGAACCTTACTGTTATCGCAAAACTCATTCTCGTAGCCTCTGAAATTAGGAGAATAATCTCCCCAGAAAGGATATACATTTATCTGAACAAATGTTTGATCATCATATACCTCATCTATTTCCGAGACATCATCAACCTTGTAGGCAAACTTAGCTACAAATATCACAGTAAATATCGCAACTATGATATACAGAAAGAAATTAACTATCTTTAATCCCCAAGGTTTTTTCGACTTACTCATATCTACTTGTTTTGTTTATTTCTTCTTACTTTCTCTTTTCTAAAATTGCGCTATTAATCTATATGCCATTGCCATTAGGGCCTGTGACAACATAGCCATTATGACCACCTCTTGATGTCCACTTTGTTCTTTATTTAATTCATTTGCAAATATAAGCAAAAATCCTACCATCTACAAGTATTATCTATAGAAAATGAGGGTATTATACTTACAGCATTTCTGTGAGATTTCTATAATTAACCAGTTTTATTTCACCAGCCGTATTCTCGAAATCCCCATTATATACAATGACTTTACGCACCACTGGGTCTTCTATCCACTGGTCGATTTTCTTCAATGTTTTTTCAAATGATGTGCTGTATGTCATAGACGACTTTACCTCGATGGCAGTAAACATTCCTTCTTGCTTCAGTAAGATATCAACCTCGTTCTGGTTAGAGTCACGATAGAAAAAAACGCCACCTTCAAGGCCTTTGTTAAGTCGATGCTTCACCACCTCCATAACCACATAATTCTCAAATATAGCACCACGCATCTTGTCTCTGTCCAGCTGCTGTTCGGTCTCGATGTCTAACAGATAACAAGCCAGGCCTGGATCATTAAAATAAAGCTTCGGAGTCTTCACCAGACGTTTGCTGATGTTTTGGAAATAAGGAGGCAACAAAGTGACAAGGTATGATGCTTTAGCAACGTACTCTTTCCCGACTGACGGGGGCCTGTTACAGAAATAACAGAGAAATACTCTGCTGCCTCGGCAATTACTTGCTCCAGCTTTCGATCAATATAGTCTATCTTTCCTGCCATATTTTTATGCAATTTGGGAATCCGATGGCAAAATTACATAAAAATATCTGTTGTGCAAAATATCTATAAGACTTATTCATTCATCAACCATCGCAAAGCGATTACTCTGTTACAGGGCGAATAGACACACCATGTTGACTTGTTGACCGTCGCAAAGCGACAATCAAACTGGAGCCGAAGGCGACCACTTGTTGACTTGTGGACTCGTTGACTTGTGGACCGTCGCTTAGCGACTAATCTGTGACTGGGCGAACAGATTGACCGTAGCTGCGGTAGTCGTAGTTCGTGTTGTGGTTGCTGCTATTGAAGCTCAAGTTCTGGGCGTTGCCAGAGTAGGAAGAACTAAGCGTACTCGACCAATAGTAACCGTACTCACCCACGTCGTCAGAACTTGTGTCGTACCGAAAACCGGCAGCAGGAAGGAAGATCATATTGCCATTAGGACCAGTTACCACATAACCGTTATGACCGCCCTTTGTGGTCCACTTCCAGGTGCACTT
>JAGHTY010000094.1 GCA_018065125.1 Candidatus Minthousia equi | reverse complement strand
ATCCAGGTACGTATAGATAGAGGTGAGGTTATGCTTGTAGTACACAGGCAGCAGGATGAATGCCACCGCCAGATACCCCGGTATAAAGCCCAGGCACATCTGCAGGTAGGTCATGTCGGAGTGCAGCACCATGCCTGGCACGCTGATAAAGGTAACTCCCGAAACGCTGGCACCAATCATTCCTACTGCCACCAAAGGCCATGGCGACTGCCTGTTTCCGCGGAAAAACGCATCGTTATTTCCTCTTCCTGTAAGGCGCGCAATGCCCAGCAACAGTGCAAAATACACAAGTATGGTTACCAGTACTATCATTTCTCTTTATTTTTCGGTGTGCAAAGATACGAAATTCAAAATAAAAGTACTACTTTTGTTCTCTAAAAGACGCAGAGACGCAAAGACTCAAAGACGCAAAGCTTTGTGACCATTCGTTGACTATCGCGAAGCGATTTCTTTGTGACTCTGTGACTCTGCGTCTTTGCGACTTAAACTATGAAAAAAATATTTCTCATAACTGGTGGACAGCGTTCGGGCAAAAGCACGTACGCAGAGAGACTTGCCCTGCAGCTAAGTCCTAATCCCGTGTACATGGCTACTGCGCATGTGTGGGACGAGGAATTTCGTGAAAGGGTGCGTATCCATCAGGAAAGAAGAGGTCCCCAGTGGAGCAATATAGAAGAGGAGTTCACCCTCTCGGCACACAACGTGCAGGGAAGGGTAGTGCTGATAGATTGCCTTACCCTGTGGAGCACCAATTTCTTCTTCAGGGGAGGTGAGGAACAACCTGTTGACCAAACGCTGCAACTGCTCAAGGAAGAGTTCGACAGGTTTACGGCACAGGATGCCACCTTCATCTTCGTAACCAATGAAATAGGTTTAGGCGGCACCTCGGCCAATGCGGCACAGCGCCACTTTACCGATATGTTGGGATGGCTGAACCAGTATGTGGCCAGCCATGCCAATGAAGTGATACTTATGGTAAGCGGAATACCCGTAAAGATAAAGGAATGAGAACATTTACAATTCATAAACCCGATGAGGCGATAAAGCCTGCCTTGTTGGACAAGATTGATAACCTGAACAAACCCAAGGGATCGTTGGGACGTTTAGAGGAACTGGCAGCACAGATAGGATTGATACAGCAATCGCTTTCTCCTTCGCTGCAGCACCCTTGTCACCTGCTTCTGGGTGGCGATCATGGCATCGAGCGCGAGAAGGTGAGTGTGTCGCCTCGTGAGGTTACCTGGCAGCAGATGATAAACTTTACCCGTGGCGGTGGAGGTGTGAACCTGTTTTGCCGTCAGCATGGATTTGAACTGGTTGAGGTAGATACCGGTGTGGATTACGACCTCTCTGCCTATCCCACCATTATCAATATGAAGGTAGGCCGTGGTACACGCAATTTCCTGCATGAGGCAGCCATGACCTACGAAGAGATGAACCAGTGCATTGAAAATGGTGCGCAGCTGGTAAACGACTGCCATGCCAAGGGATGCAATGTGATTTGCCTGGGTGAGATGGGTATTGCCAATACATCTCCTTCTTCTATCTGGATGAGCCTTATGGGACAGCTGGAACTGAGCATTTGCGTGGGAGCAGGAGCAGGATTGAACGATACAGGTATCTTTCATAAGTTGCAGGTGCTGCAGCAAAGCATCGACCAGTTCTATTCTAATACCCGTGGAAACAGTCATCTTCCCGAGGAGATTATCCGCTGGTTTGGCGGTTATGAAATGGTAACGGCTATTGGTGCCATGTTGCAGGCAGCACAGTTGCACATGGTTGTTCTGGTGGATGGCTTCATCATGACGGCATGTATGCTGGCGGCTTCAAAGCTATACCCCGAGGTGCTGCACTATGCCATCTTTGGTCATCAGGGCGATGAATCTGGTCACAAGCTCATGCTGCAGCTTATGGATGCCAAGCCTATCCTGAATATGGGCCTTCGATTAGGAGAGGGTACAGGTGCATTGTGTGCTTACCCTATCGTTGAATCTGCCGTGCGCATGATCAACGAGATGAATAGTTTTGAAACAGGTGAAATTACCAAATATTTCTAAGGTATGAAGGAAAAGCTACAGCACATCTTTGCTGCCCTGGGGCTGTTTACCCGTTTGCCTTTCTGGCGTTTGTGGAATGTGCCTGCCGATAGTTACCGCTATGCGGCACACCACTGGATGATAGCTGGTGGTTTTGCTGCGGCATTGGTGGCAGGAGTAGCCATGTGGGCATTGCCCTATGTGCCTGCCATGCTGTTTGTGCTGCTGGTGTTTGTGCTGAACCTGTTTCTTACCGGTGCCTTTCATGAAGATGGCTTGGCAGATTTCTTCGATGGATTTGGTGGCGGACATTCGCGCGAGCGCATCCTCGAGATAATGAAGGATAGCCACATTGGCACCTATGGCGTAATTACCCTTATCCTTTATTCACTGCTTACCTGCACTTGCTGCTACTACTGGATTGATGCCTTGCAGGGAACACCCGGCATGGCTCTTTCATTCTTCCTAATCTATGTAATGACGGCAGTGTGGAGTCGTTTCCTTGCCTCGTTTATCATGATATTGCCCTATGCCCGCACTGCAGAGGGAGCCAAGATAAAGACGGTTTACACCCCATGGCGCTGGCGTAACACCCTGTGGAACGTATTCCTGGCAGTATTGGCACAGTTTGCCTTTGAGATGCTGCTGCCTGTTTCCATCCCCCTTATCGAGGTGTGGCTGATAATGCCTGCCCTTACCGTTTTGGTAATGGTGTGGCAGATGAACCGCAAGATTCAGGGTTATACAGGCGATTGCTGCGGTGCCACCGTGCTGCTGTGTGAACTTACTATGAACATTACTTTAGTTGTGCTACTATGGAGAGGTTACACCCTATAATGCTGGCAGGAACCGGCAGCGATGTGGGAAAAAGCGTTTTGGCAGCAGGGCTTTGTCGTATTTTCCTGCAGGATGGCTATGCCCCTGCACCCTTCAAGGCGCAGAACATGGCACTTAATTCGTTTGCTACTCCCGAGGGTTATGAGATTGGCCGTGCACAGGCAGTGCAAGCCGAGGCAGCAGGCATTCCTTGCCATACTGATATGAACCCTTTGCTGCTCAAGCCTTCGTCTGATCACACCTCACAGGTAGTGCTGAACGGAAAACCTATTGGCAACAAAAGTGCCTACAGCTATTTTCGCAAGGAAGGACGTGATGAACTGCGCAATGCTGTGAATGCGGCCTTTACCCGTCTGGCAGCACGCTATAATCCCATTGTGATGGAAGGTGCTGGCAGCATTAGCGAGATAAATCTGCAGGATACCGATTTGGTAAACATGCCTATGGCACGTTATGCCGATGCTGATGTAATTCTGGTGGCAGACATCGACAGGGGAGGCGTATTTGCCAGTGCATACGGTTCGGTAATGCTGCAGAAACCCGAGGATAGAAAGCGCATCAAGGGCATCATCGTGAATAAATTTCGTGGTGACATCCGTCTGTTTCAGGAAGGTGTGAAGATGATGGAGCAGATCTGTGGCGTGCCTGTGCTGGGTGTAGTGCCTTATTTCAAGGATATCCATATCGAGGAGGAAGATTCTTTAGCACTGGATTACAAGAAGTTGCAGGCAGAAAAGGGAAAAGTAAATGTGGCGGTGGTGTTGCTGCGTCATCTTTCTAATTTTACCGACTTTAACCGCCTAGAGATGGACGAACGTGTACACCTTTTCTATACCAACAATACCGAGGAACTGCAAAAGGCCGACATTATCATCTTGCCTGGCAGCAAGAGCACCCTTGATGACTTGAGCGAACTGCGCCGCAATGGTGTGGCACAGGCCATACTGCGTGCACATCGCCAGGGCACTACCGTTTTGGGTATCTGTGGCGGTTATCAGATGATGGGTCGCGAGGTGATGGATCCCGATGGGGTGGAAGGTAGTATCAGTCGCTTGCCAGGTTTAGGACTTTTGCCTATTGTTACCACGATGAGTGGCGAAAAGGTTACGCGCCAGGTAGAATTCAATTTTGGCGATAGCAAGGAAGTGTGCCAGGGATACGAAATTCACATGGGTGAGAGTGTTTTGCACGATGATGCGCAACCTCTTTGCCACATCCTTACCGATGGTCATTCAGATGGCTGTTTTGTGAGTCATCGCTGCATGGGTACCTATATTCATGGCATCCTTGACAACTCTGCCTTTGTAGATTACCTGCTAAGTGAGCACACCGATAAGTTGCAGCACACCCAGCTGGATTATGTTGCCTATAAGGAAGAACAGTACAATAAACTAGCTGCACACATCCGCCAGCATGTCAACATCCCCCTGCTTTACCGCATCATGAAAGGGGAGGAGTGAATGGCTTTGTGAATGTTTTGCGCGCAAGCTTAGAGATAACAGGTTCGGAAATTCCGTCGAAGGTTATCTTTACCTCTATAGAGTCGTTGCCAGGAACAAGACTTCCCAGTTTTGAAATATCGTATGAACGCAGCAGGTTTCCGGTGCGCATGCCACCCCCTTCGTTGTTTCCCTTGGTATCATAGACAAAGGTCAAGTCGAGTTTGTTTGGTGTTTGATATTCAGGGTTGTAAATGAGATAGAAATCGGGAGAGATACTTTGATCATTTTCCTGCTTGTAGTAACAGCTGGTACCAATGTTAAGGTAACCACCCCATGCCCAAAGATCCAGCAACTTCAGCACTTTGGCACGTTTGTCTGGTTCAAGAATACCTTTCTCCTTTGCATCGTTCAGTGTAATGGGTTTGAGCACTGTTACGAACTCGCCAGAAATGACCTGTGCATTTTTTACAGAAATCTGTCCGTTTGTCTCTTGCTTATCCGATTTGTTGTACTGCAGGCTTAGCTGTGCACGTTCGGCATCCTGCAAATTGGTACCGGCAGCCAGTGTTGCCACGCCGCCACCATCTGCATAGGCAGTGTATCCCAAATCCTTATTTCCGGTAATGGTGAAGTATCCACTCACAAACTCCTTGCTGTCGTCAATTCCATTGTTACAAGAAGTTATAAATAAACAGCTCAATATGGCTGCAATAATCATTTTTGTATTCATCGTCTTTTCTATTATCATTTTACATTCACTCTAATACCAAATTTCAGTTGAAAATCAACAGGTTTATCCTTGTATCTGGTTAACAGTGAGGTGCCATCGTCAAGATAGCAGTTTACACCAGGTTCTACATACACACCAACGTGCTTTGAGAAATTGTATTGCACACCTGGGGTGAGTGAGAATCCTACCTGGAAAGGATGTGGCAAGTCGGTTTCCTTGCTTTCTGCCGAAATGCATTTTTCCAGCTGTGCTGCTGCTGTGGCATAGATGTTCACTTTCTTGTCGTCCACGGCAGTATAGGTAATTCCCACTGGTACACCTATGTATTTCAGGGTTTGGTTCCAACTTGTGGCATTTCCTATTGTAGAAAACATGTATCCTCGATCCTCGGTAATGGTTGACTCCATACGGGTATAGGTAACACCAGTTTCTATGCTCCAACGATTGTTGATAGGGTAACGGAATGCTATGCCCAGTTTCATAGGCAATTTGTGCTTGGCGTGTCGCTGGAGTGGTATCTGATTAGAAAACAATACCTCATCAATGCGCTGATAGCCATGCAGGTTTATATTCGCGCTGTTGAAAGAGTCATAATCATTGGTGACATTTTCAAAAGGATTGTCCACATCCATCAATTCGTAGGAAACATTAGCGGATTCTCTCATACTAAAATCAGGCATCTCTACCCCCGAAGCATGAAGGCCGATTGAAACATGTCCTGTCTTTGTGTGGTGTTTTGCCATAGGCGTATAAATAGAGTTTCCTGCTATGATAGTTCGCTTTTCTGCCTGGGGTGCTTCTACCA
>JAGHTY010000143.1 GCA_018065125.1 Candidatus Minthousia equi | reverse complement strand
CTACCATGACACTGACTGCTACCGAGAATGGCGTCAAGATGGTTTACAACACTCCATACTACAAGAAATAATTCCAAACACTACATATTTATTTAAGGCCGGGAACAATTATTAGTTTGTTCTCGGCCTTATTATTATGCTTTCTGCAATTGTCTGATTCCTGCAACAACCCTACTCAGTCCTTCTTTCAATCTTGCTTTCTGGCAAGCAAGGTTTATACGAATAAACGAATGACCCTTGGGCTGACCATACATCTCGCCTTCATTTACCCACACATCATTGTGCTGGAGCAGATATTCACTTAACTGTCTTGAAGTTAGTTTAAGTGCGCTGCAATCAACCCATGCTAGGTAGGTTCCCTGTAATTCTACGACATGGAAATCAGGTAATTCTTTTGAAAATAATTCCTTCAGATACAAATAATTCTCATATATGTATGAAAGTAAAGATTGAAGCCACTCTTCACCATCATTATATGCTGCTATCACACCTACTATACCAAAAGGATTCACGTCGCAAACTTCGTTTATATTGATGGCTCTATCGATTGCTCTACGCACATTCTCGTCATAGCATACAATATTGGCAATCTGCAAACCAGCAATGTTAAAGGCCTTACTTGGAGAACTAAGAATAACTGCATATTTCAGCAAGTCGTCATTAACCGAACCATAAGGGATGTACTTATAACCTGGCATTACTAACTCACAATGAATTTCGTCGGCAACTACC
This sequence comes from Candidatus Minthousia equi, assembly GCA_018065125.1. Lineage (GTDB taxonomy): Bacteria > Bacteroidota > Bacteroidia > Bacteroidales > Bacteroidaceae > Minthousia > Minthousia equi. The sequence continues at coordinate 9,895 of JAGHTY010000143.1, read as the reverse complement.
CGCACATTATATTTATGGCAGATCTCTCCCATTTTCTTCATTTCATCAGCACTCCACACTCTTCCTGCAGGGTTATGAGGGTTACAAAGCACAAATACCTTCACCTTTTCATCGGCACATTGCTTCTCAAATGCAGCAAAGTCTACAGAATACTTCCCTTCTTCGTAAGCCAACGGACACTCTTCTGCAATGCATCCGTTATTTCGGATAGATGAATAGAAATGATTGTAAACTGGTGTCTGAATCAAGACTTTGTCGCCTGGCTGCGTAAGCGCCTTGATGGTAGCCGACAAGGCCGGAATGACACCTGTGGTATAAAGCATCCATTCACGCTTGATATCAAATCCATGGCGACGATGAAACCAGGAAATTACTGCATCATAATACTTCTCGGGAACAACAGAATAGCCAAAAACACCCTGCTCTACCCTATTTCTTAGGGCATCAATAATACATGGAGCCGCCTTGAAGTCCATATCTGCCACCCACAATGGAATGACATTATCGTTTGGTGCTTCATCCCACTTGGCGCAGTTTGTACCTCTTCGTACTATCAGTTCATCAAAGTTGAAACTATTCATGGTTGTTGGTTATAATTGTACAATCGGCAGGTTGTTTAATGTTCTCATCCAATATGATTTCTCCGATGGAATCTGCAATAATGCTTCCACTGGTAGGATTCTTCACGCTTACCACATGACCCTTCACCTTCGCATTTAGCGTAGCATATTCAAATGCCAAGTCGGCATCTTCGCCAAAGGTACAGTTCTCAAGCACAAGATCTTCGGCATAGCATAATGGCTGCGTACCGGTAATGTGGCAGTTTACCAATTCCAATCCCTTAGAATACCATGCCAAGTACTCACCATTTATCTCTGAATCATAAACCGTTACGTTTTCTGTATTCCAGAAGGCATCCTTGCTATTGATAATGGCATTGTGAATTTCAACATTCTTGCAATACTGAAAAGAGTAATTTCCATCGTGATGGTAACGGTCGATACTAATGTTTTCACTGTGCATGAAAAGATAATCAGCGTGAGCAATGTTTACATCTTGCAGCTTTACATTCTTGCAGTGCCACAAGGTTTCCTGCGCATCAAGCAGTTGAACATTCTTCAACAGAATGCCATCCATTTCACGAAACATTTTAGGAGCTTCAACCTTTGTATCCTCCATTACCAAATCCCTGGAATACCACAGGGCTGCACGTGCACCAGGCGTAAACAAACAGTTTTGTATCTTGAATCCATCAGTACACCAAAATGGATATTTACCCTCGAACTGGCAATGAATAGCAGTAATATTCTTTGTTTCCTTCAAGGCTGATTCACCCACATGGATTGTAACATCTTTCAATATCAAGTCTTGTGTGTGATACAAAGGACGTTCACCTCCAAATTCTTTTCCTATAATTTCTTCCATATTTATTTTGCGTTTATATTTTCAAACTAATTTGCGTTGCCATTTTCCAAACTTCAGGCGTAACAAGAAAATCACGCCACGGAAACACAATTCGATGCACATGGCCGTCCATACGCCCAAAAGCCCCATTGAAGGAGCCAAGAACCAGGCAAGCGTTAATCTTACAGCCCAGATACTGAACAAGTTCATGCATGCAGGAACGAATGTATCTCCTGCTCCAACAAAGATACCATAGCAAACAATGCTTGCAGCAAACATTGGTTCGGCGAAAGCCTCAATACGCAAGGCATCTACACCTAGGCTAACAATCTCTGAATGAGGAGTCATGAGTTGCATCATATAAGGTGCACAAACATACAACACCACGCCCATTAATGACATCACGCCAATGCCCATCAGAACGGTGATTCTTGAAAACCTGCTGGTAAGTTCTCTTCTGCCAGCACCAAGACTTTGTCCGATCAGAGTTGTTGCTGCTTCACTGATACCATAACCCGGCATATAGCAAAGACTCTCGGCAGTAATGCCAAAAGAATTGGCAGCAATGGCAATGGTTCCCAAAGGAGCCACGATAAGTGTTGATGCAATCTGTGCGCCACACATCACAATACGTTCGCAACTCATTGGAGCACTGATTTTTGCTGCAGTTTTCAAGAATCTAAAGTTATATTTGAAGTTATCATGGTGATGCTTCATCAAACTCAAATCCCCTGAACGGAAGCAAAGAAAATACAATTTCGACATGGCTGTGATGAAAACGGCAATGGCAGTTCCCAATGCTGCTCCTACCACACCCAATCCTGCACCAGGAATAACAATATTCATTCCGGCAATGTCAAAATGATGTGTAGGGAAAATAAGCAGGAAGTTGAACACCACATCCATTACACACATCATGATATTCAGCATGCTAGGCACTTTCATGTTTCCGCTGCAACGCAACACAGCTCCGGACATATAGTTTATCTCCATAACAGGCAAGCACAAGGCATAGATGAAGAAATACTCAGAAGCCAATCCTGTAATATCCTTATTGCCACCTAACCACACGGGAAGTCCACCACTTATGCTTGTACCTATTATACATAGAAGGATACCGAACAAAACCGTTGAAAGCAAACTTTGCCTTGCAATATTACGTGCTTTCTGATAGTCGTTTGCACCAATGCTATGTGCTACCTGAACTGAAAATCCAGAACATACGGTACTAGCCAACCCACCAAACAGCCAGATTGTGGTAGAAACCAAACCTATTGATGCCGACTCATTTGCGCCAAGACGCCCAACCATCGAAGCATCAATGTATTGCATCAGCACTGAAGAGAACTGAGCCAAAATAGCAGGGAAACTCAACCAGATGGTAAGCTTCAGCTGCTGCTGCCACGTCATAGGCTTTCCGTTTCGGATAAACGATAAAAGATACTCTGTAGTCTTCACTCTGTTTTCAATGCTATTCTTAAAACTTGTTTTGTGCTGGCTGTTACGGCATAGCGATTATCTAGTCTTTGTCCTACCAACCATAAAATATTACCGGATTCATCGGTAATTACATATTGTTCTTTCTTTTGCCACAAAGGCATTTTTATATCAGTTAGATACCTGCTTACCAGTTTTTTGCCTTTCATGCCAAAAGGAATAAACCAATCGCTTTGATCTGCCTTTCGTACTTGCAATTCTCCTCTTATCAATGAAGCATCGACAAAAGCCACATTATTTGTTTTTTGCAAGACAAAACTATCTACATTCAGTAATGTTGTATCCAACATTGGCACATTTTCTTCTGTAATCGTATCTGAAAGTAACCATTTTTCACGATCAATCCAGAGGGTTTTGTTAGCAGCCAAGAATTTCTTGCCTGATTGGCAACCTTGCCTAATCTCTTCTATCTGAGCAGACGTAAACCCATGAGGCATCAGCAACTCGTGCAGCAATGCATTGGCATATCTGTGATTTAGCATGGCAGATCCATCAATTAACAAAGCACCATCCTGCTGTGTTCTAACAAACCGCTTCAACAAATCATCTACTACTTCATTATAGATATTCTCTACCTCCATCAGATTCTCGGCCGACCTTGAAAAATTTTCAATCATCCGCGAATTAACAGTAGATAAAATAGGCAATACATCAAGCCTTATCTTATTTCTGACAAACGAATTATCAAAGTTTGTTGAATCATCAATATAACTTTGCTCCCTTCCAGAAAGATAATTCAAAATCTCATGTTTTGTAATACATAGGAAAGGACGAATAATCTTTCCATTCCTTGGAAGCATGCCGCGCAATCCCTTAATACCCGTACCTCTGCAAAGGTTAATCAGCATTGTTTCTGCCTGGTCATCCTGATGGTGTGCCACGGCTATGCTTGAAACGCCCAATTTATGCGCCAACTCTTCAAAATAGACATATCTCTGCTGCCGAGCCGCCATCTCAATGCTCAATTTGTTTTCTCTAGCAAATTCTTTTGTCTGGAAATGACGGATAAACAGTTTTGTATGATTTTGCTCACAAAGATTCTGCACAAACTTCTCATCACGCATTGATTCTTCACCTCTCAGGTGGAAATTGCAATGAACGGCCACACAGTCGTACCCCAAATCACAAAGCAACAATAACAATGCTACAGAATCAGCACCTCCACTCAATGCAACCAGAATTTGTTCGTTTGGTTGCAACAAATGGTGTTTGGAAATAAAACTGCTGACTTTACCCTTCATACCTATGAATTTGACTGCGAATTTACAACAAATCCGCGAAACTATGTGCCAAAAGTGGCAGAAAAGGGTTATCTTTGTCGAAAATAATGCCAGAATGACATTTTGGCAAATTATTTGTAATGGTAAAGTAAAAACAAAATGAAAGATATGAACGAAGAAAACAAGATGGAGAACGAAAACGTTCAGCCAGAAATGGAAAACCAGCAAGAGAATGAAGAACAAACTGCCAAGCAGACAGAAGAACAGAATGATGCAAATGAAGCTGAAGCAGAAAAAGAACTGACTCCAGAAGAACAATTGCAGCAAAAGCTGGATGAGCAAACACTGCTACTGGCTGCCATGCAGGACAAATATCTTAGAAGTGTAGCTGATTTTGACAATTTCAGAAAGCGTACCATTCAGGAAAAAGCAGAATTAATCAAGAATGGCGGTGCTAAGGTTATTACCGAAATTCTGCCTGTACTTGACGATTTTGAGCGTGCCCTAAAGACAATGGAAAACGCAGAGGATGTGAAATCGGTTAAGGAAGGCGTAGATTTGATTTTCCAGAAATTCATCAAGACTTTGCAGCAGCAAGGTGTTAAGGCAATCGAAACAGAAGGTCAGGATTTCAACACAGATTTCCACGAAGCAATAGCTCTTGTTCCTGCTCCAAACGACGAATTAAAGGGAAAAGTATTAGATTGTGTACAAACAGGTTACATACTAAATGATAAAGTAATACGTCATGCAAAGGTTGCTGTGGCGCAATAATGAATGAATATGGCTAAAAGAGATTATTACGAAGTACTTGGCGTTAGCAAGGACGCATCTGATGCCGACATCAAGCGTGCCTATCGAAAACTGGCTATTCAATATCACCCAGACAAACTTGCAGGCAAATCCGAGCAAGAAAAAAAAGAAGGTGAAGAGAAGTTTAAAGAGGCTGCCGAAGCATACAGCGTGCTAAGCGACAAAGACAAGCGAGCACAATATGACCAATTCGGCTTCAACGCCCCTGGTGGTGGCTTTGGAGGCAGTGGATTTGGCGGTTTCAGCGATTTCGACATCAACGATATTTTCAGCAGTGTATTTGGCGGTGGATTCAGTGGTTTTAGCGGTTTTAGCGGTGGAGGCCAGCGTCGTTCTACCAAAGCACGTGGTGCCGACCTTCGCGTTCGTGTTAGAATGAGCCTGAAGGAAGTGGTTTATGGTGCTTCAAAGAAATTCAAGGTAAAGAAAGATGTATGCTGCCAGCAATGTCATGGTACTGGTGCTGAAGGAAATAGTGGTACAGAAACTTGTTCTACCTGTCACGGATCTGGTGTGGTTACCCGTTCACAGCAGAGTATCTTTGGCATGATGCAGACACAAAGCGTATGCCCTACTTGCCAAGGTGAAGGAAAAATCATCAAGAACAAGTGCAGTAACTGCCATGGTGAAGGAGTTGTTAAGGGTGAAGAAATCGTTGAAGTACAGATACCTGCAGGTGTAGCCGAAGGTATGGTTGTAAACGTACCAGGCAAGGGAAACGCAGGTCGTCACAACGGAATCAGCGGAGACATACAGGTTCTTATTTCTGAAGAACCAAACAATGAATTGGTTCGTGACGGTAACGATTTGGTATACAACCTTCTGCTTCCTTTCCCTACAGCAGCACTTGGAGGCGAGGTAGAAATACCAACCGTAGATGGAAAGGTAAAGGTTAAGATAGAACCAGGAACACAACCTGGCAAAGTTTTGCGTCTAAGAGGAAAAGGTATCCCTGCCGTACAAGGATATGGATCAGGACAAGGCGATTTGCTAGTAAACGTCAGCATCTATGTGCCAGAAACCTTGTCGAAGGATGAGAAGAACGCCCTTGAAAAGATGGGGCAAAGCACAAACTTCGTTCCAAGTTCAAGTGTAAAGGAAAGTATATTCAAGAAATTCAAGAAATTATTCGACTAATGACATACAAGGAGACCATAGAATACCTATTCAACAGTGCACCTCTATTTCAGCACTTTGGCGCTGGCGCCTACAAGGAAGGATTATCTAATACCCATATATTAGATGAACACTTTGGTCATCCTCATAAGTCTTATAAAACCATTCATGTGGCAGGAACCAATGGAAAAGGTTCCTGTTCACATACGCTGGCTGCCATTTTTCAAGCAGCAGGCTATCGTGTTGGTCTTTACACTTCTCCACATCTTGTAGATTTCAGGGAAAGAATCCGTATCAATGGAGAAATGATTCCCGAACAATATGTCATTGACTTTGTGGAGAATGAGCGTATTTTTTTTGAACCACTCCACCCCTCTTTCTTCGAACTTGCCACGGCACTTGCATTCAAATACTTTGAGGATGAACTGGTTGACATAGCCATAATAGAAGTGGGATTAGGTGGCCGTATGGATTGTACGAACATCATCTCTCCAGAACTCAGCATAATTACCAATATCAGCTTTGACCATGTGCAGTTCCTTGGAGACACCTTAGCAAAAATTGCGGCAGAGAAGGCTGGCATCATGAAAAAAGGTATTCCTGTTGTCATTGGCGAAGCTGTTCCAGAAACACGTGCTGTGTTCCAGGAAACAGCAGATGCCGTAGGTGCTCCTATTATCTTTGCAGAGGACAATCCAATGGTATTGTCAGCACAAAACGGCATCAATGCCAAAGAATACATTTTACGCCGTGGCATTCTTAATTCAGAAACTATGGTAGGAGAACTGCTGGGTGACTGCCAGGACAAGAATACCAACACTATACTCCATGCCATTAGGACACTTATCTACAATGGGTTCCAATTTAACGATGAACACATTCGCAATGGATTTGCTAACGTCTGCGAACTGACAGGTTTGCAAGGACGTTGGCAGATTCTTTCACACAACCCTCTAACAATTTGCGACACAGGACACAACGTAGGTGGTTTGCAAATTGTATCACAACAGTTGCAGAAACTGCAAGCCAACAATATTCGCATTGTCATGGGCATGGTAAACGACAAGGATATTACCGGCGTTTTGCACTTATTGCCCCAGAATGCTATATACTACTTTACTCAAGCAGCTGTAAAACGTGCACTTCCTGCCGATGAATTCAAAGAAAAGGCCAAATCTTGTGGCTTAAATGGCAATAGTTATCCTAACGTTGCCCTTGCTTACCAAGCAGCAATGAATGATGCCACTGCAAATGACGTGGTATTTATAGGCGGCAGCAACTTCATTATTGCCGATTTGTTGGTGTATTTAGCACAAAAACAAAATTAGTTACATAGTAAAAGTAACTTTTTCTTCGTTTCGTTTGCTTAAGTCAATTCTTTTGGTTAAGTTTGCAAGAAATATTAACCAAATAATAATTGAATCATTATGATTAATACAATTGACCCAAACAACATTTCAGGACTGAAAAGAGAAGATTTCCAGTCAGAAATCAATGGCAAGCAAACAGATTTGTTTATTTTGAAGAATGCAGATGGTTGCGAAGTAGCTATTACCAATTATGGTGGCGCTCTTCTTACAATCATGATGCCAGACAAGAACGGAAAGTTCGCTAACGTAGTACAAGGCCACGACACACTTAAAGCCGTAGTAAACAGCCCAGAGCAGTTCTTGAGCGTTTTGATCGGTCGTTATGGCAACCGTATCAAGGGTGGTCAGTTCCAACTAGACGGTAAAACCTATCAGTTAGCATTGAACGACGGCAACAACTCTTTGCACGGTGGTCCTACAGGTTTCCACAAGCGTGTATGGGATGCAATGCTTATTGACGAGCAAACTTTGGAATTGCACTATACCTCTGCCTATGGTGAGGAAGGTTTCCCAGGCGAGTTGAATATGACTGTTCGCTATACTCTTACTAATGACAACGAATTCAGAATTGAATATCGTGGATTTACCAACCGCAGAACTATCGTGAACATGACACACCACGCATTCTTCTCTTTGAGCGGTTTGGACAAGCCAACTAAGACTATTGACAATCAAATCTGTACTATTAATGCAGACTTCTACACTCCTATCGATGCAGAAAGTATCCCTGTTGGTACTATTGAGTCGGTTAAGGGCACTCCATTTGATTTCACCACTCCTCACGCATTTGGTGAAAGAATCAACGACACAACCAATCAGCAGATTGTAAACGGTTCTGGTTACGATCACAACTACGTAATCAACAAGCAAGAAGCTAAGGGCTTGGCATTTGCTGCCAAGGTTGTAGATCCAGAGAGCGGTCGTTCAATGGAAGTTTACACCAACGAACCTGGTATTCAGTTGTATACTGGTAACTTCTTAAATGGCAGTTTCGAAGGCTGGCACGGATGCACATTCCCACGTCGTAGTGCAGTATGTCTCGAAACTCAGCACTTCCCTGATTCTCCAAACCGTCCATACTTCCCATCAGTTGTATTGAATCCAGGAGAAACTTATCGTCATACTACTGTTTACAAGTTTGGCGTTGAGAAATAATTCAAATTAAATCAATCTAATTAATCGAAAAAAGTAATTACAATGGCTCAAGAAAAACAAAAACGAAATTGGGTTGCCATCATTACCATGTTCTTCATCTTTGGTATGATTTCATTCGTAACCAACATGGCAGCTCCATTCGGAAATATTTGGGGATTATCTTATGAATGGGCAGGTTTTGCAGGTAACTTGATGAACTTCACTGCTTATTTGTTCATGGGTATTCCTGCTGGTAACATGCTTATCAAGTACGGATACAAGAAAACAGCTTTGATTGCACTTATCGTTGGTGCAATTGGTTTGGGCGTTCAGTTACTCTCTGGCGTAGTTAGCAATATTTATATATATTTGTTAGGTGCATTGATTTGTGGTTTCTGCGTATGTATGTTGAACACCGTTGTAAACCCAATGTTGAACCTCTTAGGTGGTGGTGGTAACACTGGTAACCAGTTGATTCAGGCAGGTGGTACAATCAACTCTTTGACTGGTACACTTACCCCTATCTTAGCCGGTGCTTTAGTTGGTACACTTACTAAAGATTCATTCCCACAAGTCGCTCCATTGATTATTACTGGTATAGTAATTTTCTTGGGTGCATTTGCGGTTATTTCATTCATCAAGATTGAAGAGCCACAGGCAAACTTGTCAAAGGTTACATATGAGAAATCTCCAATTGCATTCCGCCATTGCCTGCTTGGCATCATCGCTATCTTCTTCTATGTAGGTATCGAGATTTCTATTCCAAACATGATGAATGCATGGATTAGTCACGAGTCATTCGAAGGAGCAGCAAAAGTAGCAGGTTCTTTGGCTGGTGTATACTGGTTCCTGATGCTTATAGGACGTTTCGCTTCTACCCTTATATCAGGAAAGATTTCTACACGAACTCAGATGATTACTGTTTCTGCAGTAGCAATCATCCTAGTCATTGCAGCTATTTTCACAGGTGATATCTACTTCAATCTTAACATCAACCTAGGAATTATTGAGATAGACAATGCCACTGTTCCTTTGTCATGTGTATTCTTGTTCCTTTGTGGTTTGTGTACTTCTGTTATGTGGGGTGGAATCTTCAACCTTGCGACAGAAGGACTTGGAAAGTATACAGCAAAAGCATCTGGTTTGTTTATGACCATGGTTGTTGGTGGTGGAATTATGCCATTCGTGCAAGACCTAGTAGTTCGTCCAGTTACAGGTTATCTGGGCTCTTATTGGCTAGTAGTTGCAATGCTGGCATATATCCTATACTACAGCCTCATAGGATGCAAGAATGTAAACAAAGACATAAAAGTTGATTAATATCTTATTACCTTATTAATA
>JAGHTY010000112.1 GCA_018065125.1 Candidatus Minthousia equi | reverse complement strand
GCATATATTAATGGAAAATTGGAGGTTTGTACTACAAATCCTCTACCGGTTGCAGGTAATCCAGATTGATGGAGGCGGTGGCAAAGTTGACGATGTTTGGGATGGAAACCACAACACGTTTCTTGCCATAAACCTTTAGAACTTTTCCTACAATATCGGCAAAAGGGCCATCTGTAACACGAACGGTATCGCCAAACTTTAGCTTTAGTTCCTGCGAGGCTTGAGAGGCTTCGGCTTTGTGTAGTTCTTCGTCGGAAATATAGTAAACACCATTGTGCTCTATTGAGGCTGCCTGAATGAACTGTTGCATCATGCTATCGGGAATGGTCATCAGGGGGTTCTTGCCATCGGTATGATTATAGGTATGGTCGTAGGCAAACGCCAGATGGTCAATAGATTCGGGTGTATGCGAAGAGGTGACTAACTTCCATGCCTGATACTCTGTACAACGAATGAAAATGTTGCTAGGTAGAGGATACGAATATTCAAATTTCAGTCGGTTGTTATTGTAGATTTTCTTTACTTGAACTGGAAAGAAATTACGGATGCCTTTCTCATTAAGAATCTCGGAAATTTTCTTTCCGTTACCGTAATAAGCACGCATGTAAAACCACTTTTCCTGGGTATTACAGTTGGTGGATAAATATTCTTCGCGATTAGTAGGAGCCATAGCTAACTCTTTAAAATTAATACATTAAACCGAAACTCCAGAGGGGAAGAAACTCCCCTGAGGCATATTCAGTATCGTCTCGAACAATGTATGCATTCTCTACATTTTTTACTTGCTTGGTACCTTTTTTCTTCCCGCCTACCTCGAAAGTATATTTCCCTATCTCAAAATCAGATGTTTTGGATGACACTACAGGTTGAGTAAGTCGTGTTTGATTGTAGAAAAAAGTTTCACGTACATTGCCTATGTTTGCATTTTCTGCAGCCATTGCATAAATTAGATTGGTATTGTCAAGATACACCTTCTCTGTTTTGCCCAACCCACGCATACCACCAGTCTCATCACGCAGTTGTCCAATCATTCCTGCTTTCTCCATGTATAATAAGAAAGTAGGAATATCATTCCGACTCACTTTAAGCTCATTTGCAAGACTTGTAGCCTCGGGCTTATAAGGAACATTGCTGGCAATAATACCTAGCATACGATGAAGCTTTTTACCAGTGGCAGGGGTCATATTTGCAAAATGAGGAATATCCATTTCCATTGTGAAACGAACCACTTGTTGAAGACGTTGTTGGAAATACCCTTCTTTTGAAAATGGGTAATATCCTTCACGCAGATATTGATTAAACAGCGGTAAAGGATGATTCAGGCCTTCTATCTGCACATTACCTTTTAATACTTCTTCAAGACTTCTAACCGGAGATTTAATACCATGAAATAATTCAAGATACTCACGGAAAGAGAGTCCTTGCATCTCGAAAAGAAGCACACGACGACTCAGGTCTGCCTCACCTTCCATGATGTCAAGAATTGATGAGCCTGTAAAAAAAACATGCAACTCTGGATGATTGTCATAAATCTGCTTAAGTTCTATTGCCCATTTTTCATACTTATGTACCTCATCAATATACATCCATAATCCACCTTCACGAACAAACTGAGTGGCTGTTTCTTCTAATGTGTGTGTCAGAAAATAACTATGATCGGCAGATATATAGATACTTTTATTGAGTGTGTCCTCGTCTTGCGCCTTCAGGTGTTGTAGCACCATTGTTGATTTCCCGACCCCACGAGGTCCCATTAATCCGACAAGACGAGCCCCCCATGGTAACTTATCAAACATGTATCGTTTAAACTCCGATGATACCAATCGAAGTTGTTCCTGCATGAAGTTTATGAGTGTGAGATCCATATTCTACATCTAATTAAATGCACCACGGAAAGTGCAGATATAATGCCAATGTGCACTTTTCACAGTGCAAATCTACAACTTTTATTTCATCTACGCAATATTATCTGCGTTTTTTGTTTAGAGTATTCAACAAAGAATAATAGTTTACCTTAATTTACTAAATTAATACTAAATTATTTACTAACTTTGCAACTTGGAAAACTTAAACTGTTCAATATGAAGAAAGCTCTAATTACCGGTGTAACAGGACAAGATGGTTCTTACTTGAGTGAATTACTTTTAAGTAAAGGATATGAAGTACACGGCATTATTCGCCGTTCATCAGTAGATTACCGTGAGCGTATTGCTCACCTTGAGGGTACTCCAAACTTTCACCTTCATTATGCGGATATGGGCGACAGTATGTCGTTAGTAAAGTTGGTGGGAAAGGTAATGCCCGATGAAATCTATAACCTTGCTGCTCAGAGCCATGTGCAGGTAAGCTTTGATGCACCTGAGTTTACTGCAGATGTAGATGCAGTAGGTGTTTTGCGTATTCTAGAGGCTGTTCGTACTAACCACCTGGAATCAACTTGCCGCATCTATCAGGCATCAACTTCTGAACTTTATGGTAAGGTGGAGGAGGTTCCACAGAACGAGAAAACTCCATTCCACCCCTACTCTCCATACGCAGTTGCCAAGCTATATGGTTTCTGGATTATCAAGGAGTATCGTGAAGCATATAACATGTTCTGCTGCAGTGGTATCTTGTTCAACCATGAGAGTGAGCGTCGTGGTGAGACTTTTGTAACCCGTAAGATTACTCTGGCTGCTGCACGTATTGCCCAGGGCAAGCAGGATTGTCTGTATCTTGGCAACCTTGACAGTCTTCGCGACTGGGGTTATGCCAAGGATTATGTGGAGTGTATGCGGCTAATCCTTCAGCACGATACACCAGAGGATTTCGTTATCGCTACTGGTGTTCAGCATACTGTTCGTGAATTTGCTACTTTGGCATTCCACCATGCTGGCATTGAGCTTCGCTGGGAAGGCGAAGGTATCAACGAAAAGGGTATCGATATCAAGACTGGCAAGGTTGTAGTGGCAGTAAGCGAGGACTTCTACCGCCCTACTGATGTGGTGAACCTTTGGGGTGATCCTACCAAGGCAAAGAATGAACTGGGTTGGAATCCTCAGACCACCAGCTTTGAACAGCTTGTTCAGTTAATGGTTCAGCACGATATGCAAAAGGTAGCTGCCGATCATGTGGCTGGTGTGATGAGAACAAACTTAGCGGAATATCTGGAAAAAGGTCTTGTTAAGTAATGAACAAAGATTCAAAGATATATGTAGCAGGACACCGTGGATTAGTTGGTTCTGCTATTTGGAATAACTTGCTGCAGAGGGGTTACACAAACCTTGTGGGACGTACGCACAAGGAACTGGACCTGACAAACCAACAGGCAGTGAAGAAGTTCTTTGATGAGGAGAAACCTGATGCAGTGGTACTTGCTGCTGCCTTTGTGGGTGGTATTATGGCAAACTCGCTGTATCGTGCAGACTTCATCATGATGAACATGAAGATGCAATGCAACGTGATTAGTGAGGCATATGCTCATGGGGTAAAGAAACTGTTGTTCCTAGGTTCAACCTGCATCTACCCCAAAAATGCTCCTCAGCCAATGAAGGAGGATTGCCTGCTATCAAGTGAATTGGAGTATACCAATGAGGAATATGCCATTGCAAAGATTGCAGGATTGAAAATGTGCGAAAGCTATAACTTGCAATATGGCACGAACTACATTGCCGTAATGCCAACCAACCTGTATGGTCCTAACGATAACTTCCACCTGGAAAATAGTCACGTTATGCCTGCCATGATGCGAAAGGTTTATCTGGCTAAACTGATTCATGACGGCAACTGGGATGCTATTCGCAAAGATTTAACCATTCGTCCGGTAGGTGCAAATATCAAAGAGACAACAGACAACGGACAGCAGACAACTGTTCGTTATGTGATTGATGGCAACTCGAGCGAAGAAGAAATCCTGAAAGTTCTGGCTTGGTATGGCATTGAGAACAACAAGGTGAACCTTTGGGGAACAGGAAAACCTCTTCGCGAATTCCTTTGGAGTGAGGATATGGCAGATGCTTCGGTTCACGTGTTGCTGAATGTGGATTTCAAGGACATTATCGGTATTGAGAAATACTCATCTGTTCACTATGGTGTAGCAGCAGATGGTGTGGTGGATCGTAACCACTCTACTGGTCGTGGTGGTGCCATTCCATCTTTAGGTGAGATTCGCAACTGTCATATCAACGTGGGTACAGGTAAGGAACTTACCATTCGAGAGTTGTCAGAACTGGTAGTTAAGGCTGTTGGATTTGAGGGTGTTGTGGAATTTGACATCACCAAACCAGATGGTACTATGCGCAAACTGATTGATGTTAGCAAACTTCACTCTCTTGGTTGGACACACAAGGTAGAGATTGAAGATGGCGTGCAGAAACTATTTGAGTGGTACAAGGAGTCTATTGAATAGACAACGTACTCAATTAATAATTAATAATTGGCTTTGCGACTTTGCGTCTCTGTGACTTTAAGACTAGAGCGAAGCAGTCACTTGTTGACTCGTTGACTTTTTGACTTTAACCAATAAAGGGAACCTTTTCTGGTTCCCTTTATTGGTTTCTTATTTCTTCACTGGATCGAATGTTAATCCGCATCCAAGTTTCTTGAATATCTTGCGATCGACTTCGCTAAGCATTACAGTGGCATGTACCTGACAACCATCGAGTAATGGAAGGGTATCGAGGGCTTTCTTGCAGTTCTCGTCGTGCTGACTTAGAACAGCCAAAGCAATAAGCACTTCGTCGGTATGCAAACGTGGGTTGCTGCCATGCAGGAAGGAAGTCTTCATGCGCTGGATAGGTTCAATCATATCTTGTGGAATGAGCTTCACACTATGATCAATACCAGCCAGATGCTTCGTAGCATTCAAAATCAATGCAGCACTTGGACCTAGCAAATCGCTAGTTTCGGAAGTAATCAAGGTACCATCGGCCAACTGGATAGCAGCAGCTGGTGTTCCGCTGTTTTCCTTTCTTTCCTTTGCTGCAACTGTAGGCTGACGATAAGCAGTAGTCAATTTCATCTGACGCATCAGGAGAGCAATCTTGTTCACCTCGCTCTCATTGTTCTTGCCATCGGCCATAGTGCAAAGAGCAGTATAGTATCTGCGGATAATCTCCTGCTTTGAAGCTTCACAACAAACCTCATCATCGCAGATGCAGAAACCTGCCATGTTCACACCCATATCGGTTGGCGACTTATAAGGACTTTCACCATAAATGCCCTCGAAGATGGCATTTAGCACTGGGAAGATTTCAATGTCACGATTGTAGTTGACGGTAGTCTTTCCGTATGCCTCCAGATGGAATGGGTCAATCATGTTTACATCGTTCAAGTCGGCAGTAGCTGCTTCATAAGCCACATTTACTGGATGCTTCAAAGGAATGCTCCAGATTGGGAATGTCTCGAACTTTGCATAACCAGCCTTTACTCCTCGCTTGTTCTCATTATACAACTGTGAGAGGCAGACAGCCATCTTGCCTGAACCAGGACCAGGAGCAGTAATAACTACCAAAGGGCGGGTGGTCTTAACATAGTCGTTCTTACCGAAACCTTCGTCAGAATCAATCAGATCTACATTGGTAGGATAACCATCGATAAGATAATGGTAGTAAACGCTAATGCCCATACGTTCCAGTCGCTCGCGATAAGCAATGGCACTTGCTTGACCATTGAAATGCGTAATGACAACAGAGCTAACGTACAATCCACGATTAATGAACTCATTGCGAAGACGAAGCGCGTCTTTATCATAGGTAATGCCCAAATCACCACGAACCTTGTTCTTGGCAATATCCTCTGCACTTATTACCATTACAATTTCTGCATCATCCTTTAGCTGCATCAGCATGCGCAACTTACTGTCGGGCTGAAAACCAGGGAGTACACGACTGGCATGATGGTCATCGAAAAGCTTGCCGCCAAACTCAAGGTATAGCTTGTCGCCAAACTGACCAATGCGTTCCTTAATGTGTTCTGATTGGATTTTCAGGTACTTGTCGTTATCAAATCCGTATTTCATATTTCTGTATTGTATAATAGTTCGTGCAAATTTAATACTTTTTTCTAAAAAAAGTAGTAGGAAAATGTACTTTTTCATTTCTTTCGTGCAAACGAAAGAAACGAAACAAAGAAAAAGAAAGGAAAGAAAAAGAAAGAAAAGAAAAAGCGAGGAAAGAAATAAGAAAGGAGAAAGGAGAAAAACAATAAAGAGGTGTTTCCTGACAGAAGCACCTCTTTATTGTTCTCCCCTAAGGGGATTAAGGGGGGGAATTACTCCTTATTATCTTTGAAGAGTTCCTTAATGCCGGCAAGACTGCCCATAACATTAGTTGCCTCGTATGGCAGATAAACAGTCTTAGCTTGGTCGCCAGTAGCCAATTCCTGCATCATGGCAATGTACTTCTGTGCCAACAGGTAATTAGCAGGATTAGTACTCTTGCCCACAGCATCAGATACCTTCTGAATTGCAATTGCCTCGGCTTCTGCCTTGCGGATACGAGCCTCTGCCTCACCTTCTGCATTCAAGATTGCCATCTGCTTATCGGCCTCTGCCTTGTTGATGATAGCTGTCTTCTCACCCTCAGACTTCAAGATAGCTGCAGCCTTCTGACCTTCACTGGTCAAGATTGTTGCACGCTTGTTACGCTCGGCCTGCATCTGCTTTTCCATAGCTTGCAAAACACTTTCTGGAGGAGTGATATCCTGCAACTCAACTCGGTTTACCTTGATACCCCACTTGTTTGTAGCGTCATCCAATACTGCACGAAGCTTGGTGTTGATGGTATCACGACTAGTAAGGGTTTGGTCTAACTCCAACTCACCGATGATGTTACGAAGAGTTGTTTGGGTCAACTTCTCAATTGCATTTGGCAAGTTGTTGATTTCATAAACTGCCTTGAAAGGATCCACAATCTGGAAGTACAGCAAAGCATTAATCTGAGTCTGTACATTATCCTTGGTAATCACATTCTGCTTGTCGAAGTCGTAAACCTGCTCACGCAAGTCGATGGTTGGGGTATAGACATATCGGCCATGTTGCAATGCAACAATGTTCTTAGCCTTATCTATAAAAGGTATGATAAGGTTAATACCTGGCTTTAAGGTAGCATAATACTTACCCAAGCGTTCAATTATCTTTGTTTCGCTTTGGGAAATGATTACCAAACTTTTCTTCAGTATTACGATTACACATAATACTAATACTATTAACAGTACTACTGTTGGGTTTTCAAAAAAGCTTTCCATATTTTATACATTTAAAAGTTTAAAAGTTTAAGGGTTTAAAAGACTACAGACAACGGACAACAGACTAGGCTTCGCCTTGTTGACTTGTTGACTCCTTAAATCGTTTTTACTATCACTATAATGCTATCGCGAGAGATGATTTCCACACGTTGACCTTTGGCAATGGCAGAACCATCCTGCGACTGAGCTTTCCAATCATCGCCATCAATGGCCACACGACCAAAACCGTTCTGATCTATCTCTTCACTCACTACACCTACCCTACCAATCAGGGCATCGGCATTACTAACACGTTTGTCTTCTCCCATGTGCATCCACTTAATCAACTGAGGACGCAATAAAAGCAAAAGAATCAGAGAGATAACACAAGCAACTACTACCTGTACAACCCATCCAGCACCTGCGCCAGCAACACCTGCCGTACATGCACATGCCAATGAAATGCACAATAGGAAGCAATCACCACTGGTTAGTTCCAGCAATAGGGCAATCACACAGATTATTGCCCAAATAATCCAAGCACTCATATTAATGTGGTTTTAAAGTTATATCCTTTCATCTTTCGCAAATATATAAATAATGAGTGAAACAAAAAAACAGAATATGCAAAATCGGGAAGCAATTAGTACAAATTGTTGAGAAGTGTAATCTATATATGGCATTTTATTACAAATATCTTGGCAAATTACGCATATTATGTTATATTTGCACTTGGTAGAACTATTAACCAAAAAACACAAAGAAAATGAGTAAACAACAGAAGAGATTCATTCTTCCAGAAGACGAGATTCCAACCCAGTGGTATAACATCCAGGCCGATATGGTGAACAAGCCATTGCCTCCATTGAACCCAGCTACTAAAGAACCTTTGAAACCAGAGGATTTGTTCCCTATCTTTGCAGAGGAACTTTGTAAGCAAGAATTGGATCAGACCAACGCTTGGTATGATATTCCTGAGGAAGTTCGTGAGATGTACAAGTACTACCGTAGTACACCTTTGGTTCGTGCTTATGGTTTGGAAAAGGCTCTTGGTACTCCAGCACACATCTACTTCAAGAACGAGAGTGTAAGTCCTGTAGGTTCACACAAGCTGAACTCTGCCATTGCACAGGCATATTACTGCAAAAAACAAGGTGTAACAAATGTTACTACCGAGACAGGTGCAGGTCAGTGGGGTGCAGCACTTTCATATGCAGCTAAGGTATTCGGCATTGAAGCTGCAGTTTATCAGGTAAAGATCAGCTACGAGTAGAAACCATACCGCAGAAGCATCATGCAGACCTTTGGTGCTCAGGTAACTCCTTCACCTTCTATGTCAACCCGTGCTGGTAAGGATATCCTTACTCGTACCCCTAACCATCAGGGATCTCTGGGTACCGCCATTAGTGAAGCTGTGGAATTGGCAATGACTACTCCTAACTGTAAATATACCCTTGGTTCTGTATTGAGCCATGTAACCCTTCACCAAACCGTCATTGGTCTTGAGGCAGAAAAGCAGATGGCTATGGCTGGAGAGTATCCTGACACCGTAATCGCTTGCTTCGGTGGTGGTTCAAACTTTGGAGGTATCGCCTTCCCATTCATGCGTCACAACATCAAGGATGGCAAAAAGACAGAATTCATTGCTGCAGAACCAGCATCTTGTCCAAAGCTAACTCGTGGTGTATTCCAGTACGACTTTGGTGATGAAGCTGGTTACACCCCATTGCTGCCAATGTTTACCTTGGGTCATAACTTTATGCCAGCAAACATTCACGCTGGTGGTTTGCGTTACCATGGTGCTGGCGTTATCGTTAGTCAGTTGATGAAGGATGGTATGATGAAGGCTGTTGATATTCCTCAGTTGGAAACTTTCGAAGCAGCAACCTTATTTGCACAGGCAGAAGGTATCATTCCTGCTCCAGAATCTGCACACGCTATTGCTGCTACTATCCGTGAGGCAAAGAAGTGCATCGAAACTGGTGAAGAAAAGGTTATTCTATTCAACCTGTCTGGTCATGGCTTGATTGATATGACAGCATACGATCAGTACTTAAGTGGTAGCTTGCAGAACTACGAAGTTACTGATGAGGATGTTGCAAAGAATATCAGCGAACTGGAAAAGGTGATTTAAGGGTCGCCGGTGGCGATGGTTTAAGAGTTGCCTTCGGCAACAGTTTAAGGGGTTTGAATGGTTTGAGTAGTTTGAATGGTTTGAAACCCCTCCAGAGCTCCCCTTGGTAGGGGAGGCTCAACCACCTCAAACTGCCGAAGGCATCAAACCACTCAAAACGTTACGAAGCAACTCCTCAAACTATTGCCAAACGCGACAAACTCCATAATAAGGAAGGGTTAGAGAAATTCTCTAACCCTTTTTTGTGTTTAAGGAACATAATTACGGGTTCCTTTTACGTTTGAGGTCTTTAAACTATTAAT
The DNA here is from genome assembly GCA_018065125.1 of Candidatus Minthousia equi. GTDB lineage: Bacteria > Bacteroidota > Bacteroidia > Bacteroidales > Bacteroidaceae > Minthousia > Minthousia equi. The sequence goes on along the minus strand of JAGHTY010000112.1, from coordinate 2,825 downwards.
CATATTAAGAATTCCTACAGATAGCTTACGACATTCAGAATATAACTGATTGTATATATTATCAGAAATAAAACCAACATCATAAGCACGATTGATTTGGCTTCGTAATTCGCCACAACTACCTTTGGATATGTACAAGAAATAAATAAACTCTTTATTCCACTGTCGTTCAAATCCTTCGGCAATGTTATCACTAACCGAACCAACAGAAGCACGTATTTGCTGCACAAAACGAGTATCATAACAGAAATCACCTTGTCTTGTAATCTCATATACTAACTTTGCTAGTTCACGGGATTTCTTGTAAATAGCAAGTTCCTCAAAATCGTTTACTGTAGCCATAACTACCTCCTTAAAAACCTTTTAAACTTTTCAAACTGCCGCACAGCGGCATCAAACTACTCAAACTGTCGCCGAAAGCGACTATCAACCTTAATCCCACTGATTATAGGTAATGTTGCCTGTCCAATCTCCTAATTGAAGACTAAATGGTTGGTCGGTATATTGAAAAAAGATGCCAGAAACAGTTGTTTCATATCCCTCTTTTATACCTAAGTTGTTCTTGCTTCGACTTGAAATCTCCTTGTCAGAACTATCAGTAACCTTCAGTATACCTTCACCTGCACTAAAAGCAGAAACACCATCTACGGTAACTGCTGCAGCATCGGATGGGACAAAAGTATAGAGCGACATGCCTCTTCCTGCCTGACCTACAACAGAAGCGACACTAGCAGAGCTTGAAACTTCTGTTCCCGCTCCTCCCGTCATAGTCTTATAGTTAAAGACAGTGGAACCCTTACTCAAAGTCAAAGTAGCCTTGGCTGCATGAGGTGGAATAGCATCTTCCATCTTAAACACAACATAAGCCACCCTTACAGGCATACTCACTTCCTGGGTAGCAGTACTTGCCGTTACGGTAACCTCCTTTTTAACTGCCCAGGTTTGTTTTGCTTTATTCCATGAAATGGTACCAGCAGTAGTATCATAGCTTTCCCACTTTGTTTCTGACGCTATAAAATATAAGGTGTGATCGCCATGAGTAAGATTAAGCGTAATATCCTCTAACAAATTAGTATAGGCTAAATCTGTTTCTGCATCTCCTGCATTACGGGTATAAACCTTTATCAACTTGTCGCCCATATAATCCAGCACCATCAAACTGGTAGGGGTTCCATTAGCAACACGGGTAACACCAATAGGTGAAATGTGCTCTGCCAACATGCTAAAGGAAACCTCCTTAGTTTGGGTGTTCTGTACTGGTTCATCAAAAACTACTGCCTGACAAGCAAACAAAATCATTGTTGCCATTACGGCCAATGTATAATTAAATATCTTTTTCATTGTTTAATTTGTTTAATTTGTGAAATAATTAAAGTCGCTGCGCGACTTTGTGACTCTATGACTTGAGCCGAATCGTGGACTTGTTGACTCGTTGACTCGAAATTACGAGGAATCATACCATCCCCATCCGTATGGAAGAGGACAAAAAAAATCCACACCGCCTATATTGTCGCAGTGCAGATAGTGGAACCCTCGAAAGTACACGCAATGCTTAAAGCATGCTAAATAGTGGAGAACGGAATTGGTGCAAGCACTTAGCTTACGCACCGGCTGTAGTTTTAACGAACATAATAGTCGTATCTCTGGCTACAAAGATACGACTATTTATGAAATCAGAAAGAAAAAATCAGGAATTATTTTACTACTGGCAGCCAAATACAACTTGCAGCCTGTGGAGAGCAGTGAATAGTGATGTCACTCTTAATGAAATCACCATCATCACATTTATATATATTACAGAACTGCTGTGGATTTCTATCTACCAATGGGAACCATGACGACTGAACCTGAATCATCAACTTATGTCCTGGCATGAAAGTGTGTGAAACATCCGGCATAGTGAACTTTACCGTTGTGGTTTGTCCTGGAACAAATGGTTCTGGCTTGGCAAAATCATTGCGATATTTTCCACGCATCACCTCACCACGAACAAGCATCTGGTAGCCTGCCATTACTGCCGACTGCTGCTTGTTAGCCTGCTGATAGTATTCACGAGGATAACTGAAATCATCTGGAAACACATCAATGATCTTCACGACAAAATCGGCATCAGTAGTGGTAAGACTTACCTGCAATTCTGCAGATACCTCTCCCGAGAGTTGCAAAGGTTCGATCAATACAGGAGTAGTAAATGTCAAGACATCTGGACGGCGAGCTGCAAAACGCTGGTCATCTAGCATGTAGGTAGTAGTTCTTCCTGTTCCTGGCAACATGGTATAAGGTACAGGATGAGCAGGATCAGAGGTATAGGTAAGCTCGCCCTGAGTAGCAGGCTTTTGCTGTGAAATAGTTCCATTTGCCTGCAGGTAGAATGGCTGTGACGTAAAGTTTCCTGGCCATCCCTTTGGGAAATAATGCCACTGCAAAGAACCCGTATCAAACACACGTGCTCCTGGTTGTGGTTTCTCACCCTTTCCGTTTAGGTAATACTCAAAGAAAGGAAGTTCTATGTTTGCATTATAATACTCACTGGTAATTTCATCTCCGAAATAGATATCGCCAAAGAACTGGCGCTGACCACGGCTCCACAATCCATGTGCCCAAGGACCTTCTACAAAATATGTTTCTGTTTCGGGAGAGTTCTGGTGTTGCCTAAAATTAAGGAATTTCCAATAGTTTTCTATACTGAAAACCAATTACTTACAAAATCTTGTCCCAATATTGTAAGTTCTCGCGGGACAAAAATGGGACAAAACTTGTTGAAAACATATCTTGCGATATTCTTTCACGATGTCCACGTTATCAAAGACCTCTGCTATTCTTTT
>JAGHTY010000033.1 GCA_018065125.1 Candidatus Minthousia equi | reverse complement strand
GGATAAAAACAAGAACTACGTTAAAAACTACAAGCTGTTATCTCTTCACCTCGTCACAATCGCTTTTAAATTGTTGATTACAAGTGTGTAGCGGCGTGAAGAGTTTTCTTGTCTCTTCACCACTCTTCACATAATGGGCAAAGAAGAGGTTTTGTGGTTTAATAATGTCACAACTCACATCCTAACAACCTCATAACCTTATAACCTAACAACCCAGTCAAAGAGATGACCGAGTTCGGTCATAGAGATGACAGCACTCTGTCATTAACCAGACAGAAACAACGTTATCCTATAACATCAACTATGTTTACCTATAAACGTGCATCACAAATCAAGTAATTCCAACCAAACATAGCGCGTGAAGAGACGTGAAGAGGCATTAGTACTCTTCATGTGTATAAGTGGCTGATAATCACGAATAAAATGCCTATTTGTGAAGAGTGAAGAGTTTTTGCCAATATTCGTATAGAAAATAGAAATCAAAAAGAAGAATCCCCCGCAGCAATGCTGCGAGGGATTTTCAGTATGATAGATAGGTGCACTAAATGCTTTTCTCGATGTCCCAAACAAAGGCACGGAGACCTAACATTTCTGTTTCAACATCCATGGCGTGCAGTTTTTCAAGAAGTGAATCTACACGCTCATCGGGAACCACCGTCATGATGGCCGAGCACATAGAAGGCCATGCGTGGGTGCCATAGTGTGGTTCGCCAGTCTTGGTTCCACGGCCTTGCACCTGTGGCCAGCAGCTAAAGCCGCGGCAGTTCATGCGGGTTAGCAAATCCACCAGCTTCTCCTGGAATGCCTGGTCGTACATAATCATTACAGATTTCATATCTTGCTATGTTTATGATGGTGATTATTAGTTTTTACTTAGCTTATCGTGTACAATCTCGCTCTTGTGAGCCTGATAGTACGCATTCAGTTCACGCTGCTTGCGCAGTTTCTTACGCTTGCGCTTGGTGCCAACTCCACCAAATACGCAGAACATGGTAGGTACGTAGATAAGGGTCATCAGTGTACCGATACTTAAACCACCGATTACTGACATACCCAGAGGACGCCACATCTCGGCACCTACACCACTACCAATGGCCATAGGAACCATACCCAGTACGGTGGTAAGGGTGGTCATCAATACGGGGCGCAAACGGCTTCGGCCTGCGGTAACGGCTGCTGCAATGTAACCCATGCCACGCTCGCGCATCAGCTGTGTATAGTCGATAAGCACGATACCATTCTTTACTACGATACCTGCCAGCATGATACCACCCAGCATTGACATGATGTTAACGGTGGTTCCGGTAAGTCCCAGCAAGAAGATGATACCCACGATACTGAATGGGATGGCAAGGATGATGATGAATGGGTAGGTCATTGACTCGAACTGTGCTGCCATCACGATGAATACCAGGATGACAATCAGCATGAACAGGGTACCCAGGTCGCGGTTAGCCTCCTGCTGATCCTCGTAAGAACCTGCTACCTGTACTACTACACCTTGTGGAATTTCCATCTTTTCGATGATGGCATTACCAGCATCAACACCATCGCTCAGTGCATAACCGTCGGCCAATACACCCATTACGGTAACGATACGCTCACGGTCCTTACGGTCGATGGTAGGAAGCATCTCGGTCATGCGAACAGTACCAATATCGCGTACACGAACGCTCTGGCCGGTAGGAGTAGAAATCAGCATGTTCTCAATATCCTCAACATTGATACGCTGACTAGGTTCATAGCGCACACGGATGTCGTACTCGTCGCCATCTTCACGGAACTGACTTGCGGTAGAACCATAGATGCGGTTACGCAAATAGGTTGATGCAGTACTCCATGAAAGGCCATGAAGTGCCAGCTTCTCGCGGTCGAAGTCGACATTGTAGCGAGGTTCGTAATCGCTTCGTGAAATGTTTACCTGTACAAAACCCTGGGTGTTACGCAAGCTGTCGGCCAATGCCTGTGCCACCTTATCGGTTTCGGCAAGGTCGTAACCATAGATTTCGAAGGTTGCAGCATTCTGTCCACCCATTGAACTTTGCTGACCACCCATTGAAATCTGGTACTTGGCAATCTCTGGCATGTTCTTCACATCGGCACGCATCTCATCACAGATGGCAGCCAAGCCCTTGCTACGTTCGTTAGAAGGCAACAGGTTCATGTTGAACGAAATGATGTGTGCACCATTATCCTGCAAAGAAGAGAAGGTGTCGCTTTCACCTGCCTGACCTACACGGAAGTTCATGGCCTTGAAATAGCCAGGGTAACGTTCCTGCCACAGCTTAACCAAACGCTCTGCCACCTCTTGTGCCTTTTCAACACGGGTACCTACTGGCAACTGGATAGTAGCACCAATACGGGCATTATCGTTTGCAGGGAAGTATTCGCTCTTCAAACCAGAACCAAATACCATTACAATGGCAACAGCTGCTGCCACACAAATACCCAGCACTGTCCAGCGATGACGAACAGCATAGTTCAGCAAGCGAGCATAGCCAGCATCCAGCTTATCCAATGCTTTTTGAATAGGTGTATAGATGGTCTTGAACAACTTGCTCTGCTTTTTCTGCAAGCGCAACAACTGACCGCAAAGCATTGGGGTGAAACTCAATGCGCTGACAGTAGAAACGGTCATGATGATACACATCATCCAACCCAGCTGCTTGAACAGGATACCTGCCATACCAGGAACCATGGTCAATGGGAAGAATACGGCAATCATGGTAAGGGTAGATGCAACTACAGAAATTGCTACCTCGTTTGTTCCGTGAATTGCAGCCTGCTTAGGATCAGAACCACGCTCGATGTGGGTTGTTACGTTCTCCAATACTACGATGGCATCATCTACTACGTTACCAATTGCGATACTTAGACATGAAAGTGAAATCATGTTCAGTGAACTGCCGGTAGCATACAGGTAGATGAATGATGCAATCAATGACATTGGGATGGTGATACAGATGATGACTGTAGCACGCCAACGTCCCAGGAACACGAATACCACGATGACAACGAACAGCATGGCGAAGAGGATAGTCTCTACCAGTGAGTCGATTGTCTTCAAGATATTATCAGAGGTATCAACGATGATACCCAGCTTCACGTCGCTAGGCAACTGCTTCTGCAGGATAGGCATCTGCTTCTTAACGGCATCGGCAATCTGTACAGAGTTTGCACCACTCTGCTTCTGCACGATAATCATCGCACCTTGCTTTCCGTTGGTATAGGTCTTCTGAGCACGCTCTTCTACGCTATCCACAACTCGTGCTACATCGCGCAGGTAAACGGCAGCACCATTCATGCTGTGACCTACGATAATGTCGAGCATGTCGGATGGCTTGTCGAACTCACCCTCCATACGCAGGGCATAAGTACGGCTACCAACATCGAATGTACCACCCGAGATGTTTCGGTTTTCACCGGCAATGGCAGCACTAACCTGCTCTACAGTCATGTTGTAGGCTTCCATCTGCTTGGCATCCATGTACACGTTGATTTCACGCTTTGGTGCACCGGCAATAGATACGGTACCTACACCATCGATACGTGCCAGTGGGTTGGCCACATTCTCGTCCAGGATCTTGTAAAGGGCAGCCTGGCTCTCTTCTGCCTGTACCGAAAGAATCACGATAGGAATCATATCGGTACTGAACTTAAAGATATAAGGTGTGTTTGCTCCGTCGGGGAGGGCAGAGCTAATCATATCCAACTTATCTCGGACGTTGTTGGTAAGGTTATCAATGTCGTAACCAAACTCAAACTCCATGGTGATAACTGAGATGTTCTCACGTGACTTACTAGATACGTGCTTCAGGTGCTCTACCGAGTTCAGCGTATTCTCCAAAGGACGGGTTACGTTGTTCTCAATATCATCGGCACTGGCACCGGCATAGTAGGTCATGACCATAATCGTATTTGTCTCAATATCTGGGTACAAATCGATTGGCAATTTTGATAGTGAGAAAAGACCCATAATCATGATGGCCACGAAACAAAGCGTGGTCATAATGGGTTTTTTCACAGAACCTTCGTATAAACTCATATTTTAAAAGTTTAAA